>CADCQX010000397.1 GCA_902803695.1 Oscillospiraceae bacterium | reverse complement strand
TTGGCTCGCATCAAGGATAATTGTCTTGATGTATATGCGAAAGCCGGTGATCAGAAAACACATCCGATCAACGCTTATCTGGATATCATTAGGGAATCAGTGCATAAGATCAATTCCGATTTTGGGCTGGCGGCTTACGAGTATATGTCTGTAATAAGAAACCGGATCGACGATTTTTTTGAACAAGACTTCGAGGTATACTGCAGAGTTGATGCCTTTCAAGAATTTCTTCTGAGGAATGATACAGATGATATGCATATGTTAATATCTGAAGAACTGAAGTATTTGTTTCGAATTACAGAAAACGATAGCATCATCCCTGTGCATAGTGATCCCGTTTTACAGTTACTTCTCTACCATATTTGGATGATCGACACTCAACGTCTAAAGGAACAAAGAATTGTTGTTGAATCTGTCGACAAAACGTCACAAGAATCTCTGGATAAACAAGAGCAGCCTGAACAGCACGATAACGACACCTCTAAGGATGACCAAAATCAAGACTTAATTACACCGAGTTCAAAAGACCTGGAGGATGCAACTCTCCTTGTCGTGAGGAGTTTCCAAGAATGGGTTGAAAAGAAACTTAATAGAGAAGGCAAAAATTATCGTATTATTCAACAGGCGTATAAACAGACTAGCGGAGAGCAGCACGGATATGATGTGGGGTTTGAACTGAGAATTGGAGAAGCTACTTATAAGTTGGGCTTTGAATGTAAAGATTATACCTCAAATATAAAAGGAGGGGGAAGAAACAGCAATATCAATATTAGAGCATATGCGATCAATTTGCTGAAATACTTCATTAACAGCAAACCTCAAATAAACAATCGGTGGGTGTTGGTAAACCCATTTGGCGATCTTCAAAATGACTATCCTGATAAACTATTTGAAACTTGGAATCGGCGCCATAGTTATCTTCGCATTTTTGCGATTACCGAGACGCAGGTTTATCCAACATGCGAAGATTTCTTTTCTGTAAATGAAAGTGCATATCAAATGGTTTATCCTGGAGGTCATATATCACCAGAGAAAAAAGATAAAAAGGATAAGATATTCTCGTTTATCTATAATACATATATTGGTGAAGATTATGTATCAATTGATATTAGGAAAAAGCTTAAGCGATATTCCTTTCCTAATAAGTTTATTTGTACACAATCATCTGATTTCCTTTCAGAGAGAACCGGAGATGGAAATAATGCGCTCCAAGAGATTCTTAGCTTCTTAACGGATATATATCGTGATCCTGATTCGAAATCCAATAAGAACGGTATATATATCATTGGCGAATATGGGACGGGAAAGACATGGTTGTTGTACCGAACGATTGTTGAGATTATAAATCATCCGGTTAAATATCCATTTGTTCCTGTTCTTATGAGACTAAAAGAAGTTCCTGTTGAAGAATTAAGTAATAATGACGCTTCGAATCAGTTAATTCATTCTGTTGCAGAAAAGTATGTTGAAGGAGTTCTGAAACAACAAGATCAGTTAGAAGATTACTCAATGCAATACATGAGCCCCGTTTTTCTACTTGATGGTTTTGATGAAGTCTTGTCAGGGTTGTCCGCAACAAACAATAAAATAAGGATTCTGCTCTCTATAAGGGATATAATTAAAAGCAGGTATCGGAAGACAAATCCTGTTTTTATTGTTACCTCAAGAGAATCGGACTTCCATGCATGCCAGACAAACAAGGAGTTTATTGGACTATTTGGTCAATTTTATAAGATCACACTAGAAGACTGTCCTGTAAGCGAAGCAAAAGCAAAGTTGTATAAATACGCAAAAAATACTGATATCGATAAGAAATCAGTTGCTGGTCTTATAGAGAATCAGAACATATTGGGGTTAGCTTGTCGTCCTGTATTTTATGCATTGTTGATTCAGCTTCTTGAGAGCGGAAACTCATCTTTAGAAGAGGTAGTGGATGAGTTCTCTCTTTTAAATAATGCAATAGAAAATGAAATCAACAGATCAATTGATGAATTAATACAAGCTAATAGACAAGCGAATGTAGAGGATCTTCGCCAATCTCTTTTGGAGTCATTGCTGAATTGTGCGATAGACTGTACAAAAAACAATGGAAATGAAGCACCGATTACATTTTCGAGGCAAGAGCTTGTCGAGATAATACCCAATGGCCTTGTGTCAGTTAAGAACAAGTCTGTTGAATCTGCAACTCCTGATAGACCATGGACATTTATAGCAGATCGGTACAATGAGTGCCGTGTTAGCTTCCTGCACAATATTGTTCGAGAGTTTCTCGTTGCAAAAAAGTTCTATTCTTTGATAGAAGAATGCATTTCAAGTGAAACGAAGGAACAGGCTTTTTTCGATATGCTGAGCGCAGTGCAAATGTCTCCTGCATCATTGAGATTTTTCTTGATTTTTATACAAAAAAGTTCACAAGAGGAAGAGATTAAAGAAAAACTTATGTACTGGCTGTGCAGACCTGATATTAAAAAGGAAGAGACCGGACTTCCTACCAAACTGCTCGAATTACTCCTGCAGCCGGATTGTACATTTGGTGGAAGTGAAGACGCACTGTTGGATCTTTCAGGTATCCGTGCTGACAATCTGTGTATTTGGAATTGTAAGCTTCAACATCTAATTCTCAAAGATGCGCACTTACGAAATATGCAGATGACAGACACGAAGCTTGTTGATGTTGATCTTCGTGGAGCAGATCTGTCTGGATTGCGTCTTGCACCATCCAAACCAATTACAGATATTTCCCATTACAAACAAAATGGAGAATGGCATCTTACTGTGCTATATCAAAATGGCCAAGTACTGAAATATACGTTCACGAATCGCTTCATGCAGGATTCATACTCTGTTGAACTACTTCAACAGTATGAAGATGCAACAGGTTTATTCATGATTAACGATATTCAGTATATTGTCATTTCTGGGAAAAATATCTATCGACTAGAGGATAAAAACACGTTTGAAAACGAACTTTATTCTATGAGCAGTGGGAAGTCGATTCAACGGATTATTCCTGAAGGGGAATGTAACAGTATCCTCGTAATGGATGAAAATGACTATAGTGTTCAGATAATAGATAAAAAGTCGACAGTTTCATATAGCCTGAGCATAACAGACCCCGGCCATTATTATCTAACAAAAAATGGCATACTGGTGACTGCCGGCGAGGATGCGATAAAGTTGATTTTTCATACTGGTACAGCAAAGAACCTTTATAAATGGAAGAATAATTATGAATGTTTTACAATTCATCAACATAGTAGTGGTGAAAACAATATATATATTAAAACCAATGATCATCTGATCAAAATCATCTTGGACAGACAATTTGATAACGTCCAATCACCAATAGAATACCGGATCGATGGAACTTGCGGAACGATGAGAGAGATTCGTGTTATAAAGGATGACGTTCTGGTCGGCATCAGCGAGTTTGATCTATACATCATGACAATAAATGCAGATGCGGTCATAGTTGAAAAAGTGAATACAACCGTTGAGGCAGCTCGTGTTCGTTTAGAGGATCAAGATGGAACAAATCGAATGAAGGATCAGGAAGCTTATGAGCTTATGGCTGGGAGTATAATGACTTTTGATGAAACAAAACAGTATTGAAGTAACGAAAAATAGGCGAGAGTATAATTGACGAATTGATAAAGCATTTGAGTCTACGGCCCTCAATATAAATATTCTCGTAAGGAAGATACTATGGCTTATTTCAACTAC
>CADCQX010000396.1 GCA_902803695.1 Oscillospiraceae bacterium | reverse complement strand
GATCAGGTCTTCTCGGTGTTCGGTCACGTATCATTCGCGATCCCGCCGTTTGTACTGTCACTTATATCCATACTCATAGCAAGTAAGCTCTTCGGTTACTTCGCAGTAGGAAAGTATTCTTCCCCGTCGAAGGACTTCGGTCAGTACATCTATTGTCTCCTGCTGCCGTCATTCTGCGTCGCGGTGCCGAAGATCGCCATGACGTTCAAGTTCCTTCGCGCGAGCATTCTTACCGAGAAGAGCAATGATTACGTAAGGACTTCCAAGAGCAGAGGTCTGTCGGACATCAAGATCATGTTCAGGCACATCCTGCCGAATTCCAACGTATCGGTAATAACGGCTTTGTCCATCGTCCTGTCGGACCTTCTCGGAGGAAGCCTTATCGTAGAGCAGGTATTTAATCTTCCGGGACTCGGAAGACTTCTTATCCAGGCTATCGGAAGACGTGACTTCCCTCTTTTGTCGGGAATCGTCTTCTATCTCGCAGCAATGATGGTCATCGTTTACTTTGCCGCTGATGTTCTCATGAACATGTGCGACCCGAGACTACGTAAGAACAGGGGGGATATCTTATGAGAAACAAGAAGATAAGCCCTTACTACATAGTCGGAGGAATATTATTCTCAATCATCGTCATCGCCTGCATACTCGGCCTTCTGGGCGTCGGTCCTGACCCGGAGAAGACCAGTGCATCTTCTAAGCTCCTGGCTCCTTCCGCTTCCCACATCATGGGAACGGATAATATGGGACGAGACCTCTTCGCGAGGGTTCTGGCCGCATCAAAGTACACACTCTTCATATCATTCGCCGGCGTATCCGTCGCTCTCGTTCTGGGAACGGTGGCAGGCATGCTCGCGGGATATTTCGGAGGTGTCTGGGACAGGATCATCATGCTTTTGGGTAACTCAATAATGTGCTTCCCTGGAATCCTTCTGGCATTGGTAGCCGTAAGCGTCAGCGGACCTTCGCTGTTCAATGTAATATGGGCACTGGGACTTGTTTTCGCGCCGACTTTTGCCCGTGTATACAGGACAGAAGTCATCAAGATCAAAGGCAGGGATTATATCCTTCACGCGAAGATCCTGGGTGTAAATCCTGTAAGGATCATGGCAGTACATATCTTCCCTAATGCCTTCGCGCAGATCATTCCGGCGATCGTTATCGGCCTCGCCAACATGACGCTCTCCGAATCCGCCATGAGCTATCTCGGACTCGGCGTTCAGCCTCCGAAAGCGAGCTACGGCAAGATCCTTTCAGATGCGCAGAGCTACATCTCAGCAGCGCCTTGGCTCGTTATCTTCCCTTCACTGATGCTCGTCATTTACATCCTCGGTCTTTACTTCATCTCCGAGGGGATAAGGGGGGACAAATGAGTTACGCCAAGTACATACTTCAGGTCAAAGATCTCTCACTGGATTTCGGCTCGGAAACCACAAAGACCTTGCATGATATCTCTTTCGATCTTCGAAAAGGCGAGATCCTGGGTCTCATCGGAAACTCAGGCTGCGGCAAGACCATGACCGCCCTTTCCGTTTCCCGTCTCCTTCCTAAAGACGCGAGACTTACTTCGGGAAGCATTGTTTTCGACGGCAAGGAACTTATGGATTACAAGGAAAAGGATATGCGTAAGCTCCGCGGCAAGGAGATCGCCATGATATTCCAGGAGCCGTATACCGCTCTCGATCCTCTGAAGACCGTCTTCAAGAATCTGGAGGAAGTCCTTACGGAACACGAGGATCTGACCAAGGACGAACGCCGCGCAAGGATCCTAAATATGCTCAAGCGAGTCGGTTTTAACGAAGCGGAAGACATCCTGGGCAGGTACCCTCACGAGCTGTCGGGAGGTCAGAGACAGAGAGTTCTCATCGCGGGTGCATGCCTTCTTAAGCCTAAGCTCATGATCGCTGACGAGCCGACCTCGTCGCTTGACACGATCACATCCATGTCCATACTCGAACTCATAAAGTCCCTTTGTGCGGAACTTATGATGTCGGTCCTGTTCATATCACACGATCTGTCCATAGTCGGCGGATTCTGTGACAGGGTCCTTGTTATCGAAAAAGGCAGGATAGTCGACAGCGGAAACGCTTTCGATCTTCTCTACAACCCGAAAAATCCTTACACCGCAGTGCTTCTTTCTGACTCGAGGCTTGATCCGAGATCACTGGATCTAAAGTTCAACAAGCCTTCATTCTCATCAGAATGCAGTCTTCGCGTAAAGGGGTTAAATGCCGGATATGAGACCAGCCATGGTTTTCGAAAAGAAAAAAAGGACATCATACACGACATAACATTCAAGATACTAAACGGCGAATCCGTTGGCCTCATCGGCAGCAGCGGTTGCGGCAAGACCACGCTCACCAGGGCGATCTGCGGACTTATAAAGCCGACTTCGGGAACGGTAACGGACACGAAGGGCAAACT
>CADCQX010000395.1 GCA_902803695.1 Oscillospiraceae bacterium | reverse complement strand
TCCAAAGAGCCAGTCAAAGTGATCTGGGTAGAGATGAATTCCGATGTAAACTTTGCCTTGTAAGCTCTGGCAGTCATGGCATTGTAGATGCTCTCGAAAGTAGGAAGAACAACCGGCTTTTCCTTCTTCTCGGCCTTTTTTACTGTTGCCTTTTTAACTGCAGATTTTGGAAGTGCATTTGCTTTTACATCAGTGCTCATATATAAATCCTCCGATCAGTTAAGACTTCCCTCAACGTTTTCGGCACGCCACTCGAGGTACTCGTCATAAGTCATTCTCTTGTCGATTATACCACTATCAGTAATCTCAATGATACGGTTTGCGACAGTATTTACGAGCTCTCGGTCATGTGATGTGAAAAGGATCGGACCAGGGAACTTTTTGATGCCTTCGTTCAAAGCAGTGATCGCTTCAAGATCGAGATGGTTCGTAGGATCGTCAAGGATGATGATGTTGGAATTCGTGAGCATCATACGTGACAGCATAAGGCGCACTTTCTCACCACCGGAAAGAACCTTCGCACTCTTTGAAGCCTCCTCACCCGAGAAGAGCATCCTTCCCAAAAAGCCTCTGATATATGTCTCTGTCTGGTCTTTCGAAAACTGGCGCAGCCAGTCCGCAAGGCTCAACTCGCATCCGTCAAAAAACTTGGAGTTGTCCTTAGGAAGATAAGATCTGGAAGTGGTGATACCCCACTTGATCTCACCCTCATAATCTTCTTCCTCACCTGCAAGGATGTTAAGGATCTGAGTAATAGCTACTTCGTCTTTACCGACAAAAGCGATCCTGTCATCTCTGTCCATGGTAAAAGTGATATTGTTCAATGTCTTTCTGCCGTTGTTCTTTGCAGAAAGATCCGTTACGAACAATACGTCATTACCGATCTCACGATCCTGCGTAAATGCAATGAACGGATATCTTCTGGATGACTGCTTAACTTCCGGGAGTTCCATGTTTTCGAGAAGCTTCTTACGGGATGTTGCCTGCTTGGACTTTGATGCATTGGCGGAAAATCTCGCGATGAAGTCCTGGAGTTCTTTTCTTCTTGCTTCGATCTTCTTGGTCTGATCACGGAGCTGGCGAAGTGAGAGCTGTGTGTACTCATACCAGAAATCGTAGTTACCCTGGAAGAGCGTAACCTGCTTGAAGTCGATATCAACGATGTGTGTGCAGACTTTGTTAAGAAAGTGACGGTCATGGGATACGACCAGGACACAGTTCTCAAAGTCCATGAGATAATTCTCGAGCCATCGGCAGCTGTTGAGATCCAGATGGTTGGTAGGCTCGTCCAAAAGGAGCACGTCAGGGTTGCCGAACAATGCCTGTGCGAGGAGCACCTTCACTTTCTGACCACCGGTCAAATCCTTCATCGGACGCTCATAGAATTCTTCGCCCATGCCGAGACCCTGAAGGAGGATCTCTGCGTTGCTTTCGGCAGACCAGCCGTCGAGCTCGGCAAACTCGCCTTCGAGCTCACCCAGGATGATTCCGTCTTCATCGTTGAAATCAGGCTTTGCGTATAGTCTTTCCTTCTCTTTCATGATCTCGTAAAGACGCTTGTGACCCATGATAACGGTCTCTCTTACGAGGTAGTCATCATACTTGAAGTGGTCCTGCTCGAGGACTGACATTCTCTCAGTCTTAGGAAGATTAACGAAGCCTTTCTGCGGCTCGACTTCACCTGTCAGGACCTTAAGGAAAGTGGATTTGCCTGCACCGTTTGCTCCGATGATGCCATAGCAGTTTCCCTTCGTGAATTGTATATTTACTCCTTCGAAAAGCGTTCTGCTTCCGAACATCAAAGAAACGTTTGAAACGTCAAGCATTGAAAATTTCCCCTTTGAATAATTTTTCCTCAAACATTATAAAGGCGGGGCAATGCCCCGTCTACTGTACAAATAACACCAAAAGAAAAGTCCTTAGAACTGTTTCATTGTAACCTTCTCAATCCAAAGTATCCACGAAGTCGGAACTATCTTTGAAGCCACATGCAATGCTTTCTGGGAAACCTTGTAAACGTACAGTCCCCTTCCTTTTCGACATGCTTTAAGAGAAGATCTGGCGAGCTTGACCGGATCAGCAGCGCAAAGAGCTCTGATACCCGTGAACTCACCTGCTTTGTTATCGGTCGCTTTCTTAAGGAACTCTGTCTTAACAGGTCCCGGACAAACGGTGGTGACACCGATGTTAAACTTCTTCAGTTCAAACTGCAGTGCTCTCGAAAAACTCGTTACATAAGCCTTCGAAGCAGCATAGACCGAGAATCCCGGCTGAGGAAGGAACGCTGCGGAAGATGCGATGTTAAGTATCCTCGGGCCGTCCTTAAAAGATCTGCCGTGACCCGTCATATACGGAAGACAGATCTTGGTGGTTTTTGTAAGGCAGTTGCAGTTGAGGTTGACCGTGTTTTCGAGATCTGCCAAAGAGATATCATTAACGGTACCGCGCTTACCCATGCCTGCGCAGTTTATGAGAAGCTCCACCTGAGGCTTTTCCTGCTCGAGCTTTGAGGATAGGATTTCAAGACCATTGCTGTCTGTAAGATCAAGAACAACAGGGATGACTCTTTCCTTTCCGAGTTCTTCGGAAAGTGCGTTCAGTTTGTCCGCACGTCTCGCGATGATCCAGATCTGCTCGTATCTCTGATCACCAATAAGTTCTCTTAAGAATGCCTCTCCGATACCTGATGATGCACCGGTGATTATTGCCGTCTTCATGGGCTCCTCCACAGTTTTTACTCTAAAAGATTATAACCTATGGCCGCCGAAGCGACCATAGGCTATAAAAAAACAGTATCCTAGAGATCATCAACTAATTTAGGTTTGGCGTTGAGTCAGCGCCCGTTCTTCTCGGCTTCCTCCATCGCTCTCAATTCCTTCATTGCCTGAGCATGATTGAAAGCGGTCCTGCTCGAGCTCGATGACGACGATGTAGTTGTTTTCCTGGAAGGATTGGAACTTACTTTGTTCGTCGTTACCTTGCCGGTTGCCGTTGAAGGTTCATTAACGCGAGGAGTCTGCTTTGTTCCGCCTCTTACTCTTGATGCAGATCCTGATGCTGCGTTTGAATACATTGGCCTTATTGCAGCTGTGTCTGACTTCTTGAGATATCCGTTAACTACCTTTGGTTCGTCTTCTTTCTTTTCTTCTGCCACCGGTGCGGCATCTTTCTTGAACTTGTTCTTGATAGCTCCGAGAGGAATAAACTCAAATACAAGTTCCGAATTCTCAACACCCTGGCTCTTAAGTATCGCAAGTCTTACTACGACTCCTATGAACAAGATGATGAGGATAAATGTCAACCAACTCATTCCATCTTGCCTACGTCCGTGAGGTGTTATTATTCCGCTCACCTTTATCGGAGCAGTAGGTGTTGGTGTCGGTTCTCCGGTCTCGTCAGTGCCTTCGTCAAGAACAACTGCAATATCAGCTGTTTCAGTCTCATCCTTAACTGCTGCAGGCTCAGAAGGTTCTGTTTCCTCGATATCTTCAGGCTCAGTCTCTTCCGGATTCTCTGTCGGTTCAGCTTCTGCTTTCGTAGAAGGCTCTGCGGTATTGTTATCTGTTTTCTTCTCGCTGTTGTTATTATCAGCAGATGCCGGAGCTTCTGTTGTCTTTGGTGCTGTTGTTGTGGCAGCACTGTCAGTAGAAGCCGACTTTGTCGGAGCTGCTGTAGCGGAAGAACCGGAGTTTCCGGAATTCGATGAAGATGAAGAACTGCTGCTGTCCTGTGACTTAGCCGGAGCAGCCGTAGGAGTAGAAGTAGCCGCACTCTTCGACGAATTGTTATTGTCACTTCCGGTATTACTGTTGTTATTGTTAGTATTAGCGTTAGCGTTGTTATTATTGTTGTTCTGTTCCTGCTTTGCAGGTTCAACTGCCTTAGGCTCTGCAGGTTCAGCCTGCTTAGGTTCTTCGGCTTTCTTTTCGTCAACCTTAGGATCAGCAGGTTTGTTCTCGTCCGGTTTTGGAGCTGCCGGTTTCTTCTCGTCCGGCTTCGGTGCAGCCGGCTTATTCTCATCAGCCTTTGGACCTGCAGGTTTATTCTCATCCGGCTTCGGTGCAGCCGGCTCAGCCTTCGCAGCACTGCCGGTTGAAGATGAACCCGTGAATGCGAATATAACAGGCTGTCCTTCCGCTGAATAATCAATAAAACCGGAACCTGACAGATTCATTCCGCATGAATAAGAACCTTTCTCGTTAGTCGTTACACTAAGAGTAACTGAACTGCCGTTTGATGTAGCAGAATTGGCAATCCAATAGTTGTCCACTGATACGGACATGTTGAAATTTACTGTTACGGTGAAAGTAGAATTCGGTTGATAGCCGCTTCCGGAAATGTCAACGGTTGCGCCCTCTCCCCAAACACTCCTTAAAGATACTGAATCGCTGGTGCCATCAGCAAGTACATCATTGCCGAATCCGACTGCACAAAGTACGATCAGTAAAGAAATCAAAAGAGCTGTGAAGCCCCTTAGTCTTTTAATGCAGTTCATAATGAATTCCCCCAAACTTACACAACGATGCAATAAAACCACGTAACTATTATATCACGTTATTATGCATTTTTCAGCATAACGCCTCTCCAAAGCGTGCTTCTTTTGTTCATATTGCACAAAAGCGGTTCAAATGCCCAATATTAGATTATTGTCATATTTTAGAATCGTTAAAAACTAAAACGCCCACTACCGCAAGGCATTTGGCGGTAATGGACGTATGCTTCAATAAAAGAATACTAGTGTCTATGGCTTTAATAATCAACTTTCTTTTATCGTTTTTGGTGAGAATAGCCAACACTTAAGAATCGCTCTCAGGCGGTTTTATCTCACTTTCAACTGCATCAGCCATATTGGATTTGCCGACACCTGATATCGGTTTATGGTTAACTCCTCTGTTTCTGGTAGCTTCCGAAGCTGCATTGGAATACATAGGTCTTACCGATGCGGTATTAGATTTCTGAAGGTAACCGTTAACCGCTTGCGGAGCAGGCATATCATCATCGGCTTTTTTCTTCCTGAACGGAATGAATTCCTTAAGCAGATCCTCGTTATATGTTCCGATAGCCTTGAGATATATGAGTCTTCCTACGATGAGGACAGCTGTGATGATCAATACGTATTTCAGGATCTCCAGGATGATTGCACCGGCACTAGGTCCGTCACCGTCTTTCCTGCTTCCGATCAGACCGCCGAGTTTCGTAGGTGGTTTTGTCGGAACATGATCCGGATCTTCCGTCTCTTCTGTCTCATCGTAGATCTTCTCATCGGATCTGTCTTTTTCACCGTCACCGATTATCTTCGGTGTAGGCGTAGGTGTAGGTGTGGATGTCGGTGTAGGCGTAGGAGTCTCCGTTGGTGTAGGAGTCGGCGTGGAAGTCGGTGTCGGAGTTGCCGTTGTTTCAGACATCTCGGTCGTCTCCTCAGATGTCTCCACTACAGGAACAGGAGTTGCCGTAGGAGTAGGCGTAGCCGGAACCGGCGTCGCTGTTGGTGTTGGAGTTGCCGTAGGAGTAGGTGTGGATGTTGTCGTAGGTTTCTGTGTCGGAGCAGATGTCACCGACGGTTTGGGAGTAGCTGTGGTTGTTACAGACGGAGTTGGAGTATCAGTTGTCGGAGGCGGATTATGCTCTACGCTGTCAACCTTGATATCCACGACAGAAATTCCGGATATCATCATACCGCCAATTCCTACGACATACTTTCCGTCAGGTTTGGATTCCGGAGTAACGCATGAGACTTTGAGCGTAACTTTTTCAGAACCGTCTCCTGAAACGCTTACATTCTTGGAACCGCAATCAGGATACAGATCATACTCGTCAAGTTCTATCGTAACAGTAACGACGTCACCCGGATCATAACCGCTGAGAGTCACATAGAGAGTAGCATGATCGTCATCATCACCATCCTCAGTGAAAGCCGTTACCTTTCCGTCAGCAAAAGTCTTAATGCCTGCTGTCCATGATACGGATAAAAAAATCAAACAACATGTCAATAAAGAAACAACTATCCCTAAATATCTCTTTTTGCCCAAGATATATTACCCCCAACACAATCAACACTTAGCCCATTATAGCATCAATTTTTCAATAAGGAGAATAGGAAAAAATATTTAACACAACGTATACAAAAAGGCCGTCTTGCTTTCACAAAACGGCCTTTGTATTTATTTAATCATCACTATCGAGTTCATCCAATGAATGCTCATTTATGTCTGCCTCAGGTGCCTTAGGCGATTCCTTAACAGGAGGTTTCTTAGCCTTGCCCTTCTTGTTCTCAGGCCTTTGCTTTACGATGGAAGCGCCTTGAACAAACTGGTCTTCTTCACCATCTTTCGGCTTAGGAGCAGCCTTAAATGTATTCGAATATACAGGTCTTACGGATTCCGTATTCGATTTCTGGAGGAATCCTTTGTGAGATTCAATCGGAACTTCTTCCTCGGCAGGTTTGTCACTTAAGAAATCAGGTCTTATCGCAGCAGGAATGAATTCCTTGAGAAGATCTTCGTTATAAACACCCTTGACCTTAAGGATAACGATCCTGACTATAACAATGACGATCAGGATAATTGCTACGAACTTGACAACATTCCAGATAACATCTCCGACATCGATCTCTTTTTTTCCTACCTCGTTTACCTGGTAGATCTTTGTAGCTGACTTAGTCGGGATCTCACCTTCAAAGTAGGTCTCTGTCTCTTCGAGAGCCTCTGTCTCGTCAGTATTCTCTGTGTTGCTTCTGTCAGTCTCACCGTCACCCATAGCTTTAGGTGTAGGTGTTGGTGTTGATGTCGGTGTAGGAGTTACCGATCCTGTCGGAGTAGGTGTCGGCGTGGTAGATCCCGTAGGTGTAGGAGTGGCTGTCGGAGTCGGAGTAGCTGTAGTCTCCGAAGTCGGTTCTGTCTCGTCAGGTGTATCTACTACAGGGACCGGAGTCGGTGTAGGAGTTGCAGTTGCTTTTGGTACAGGAGTAGCTGTCGGCGATGGTGTTGGTGTAGGTGTTGATGTCGGTGTCGGCGTAGGAGTATCCTCCGCTGCTACATCGTATCCTGCAATGTAAATTGAATAACCTACCGAATCACTCGCCCCCGCACGTACCTTGACGGATGTGCTTCCGCTTATAACACTCGGGTTATTTGCCGATGTGATCTTAACGTAGATAGTCTCGCCATCGGAACAATAAGCTGAATCACAGTTTTCGGAACTGATACTGCCTGTATCAATAACGCTGTCATCAAGTTCGATAGCGACTGTAACGCTCGTACAATCGGAACAACCGGACAACTTGAATTCGAAGGAATAAGAATCTCCGCTATATCCTGAACTGAGATCTGAAGCGGATTTTCCATCAGCGGCGACATTTCCGCACAAAGCAAACAACATGGTCAAGACCATGATCACGGAAACGAAAAACTTTTTATCTCGCATATACCTGCTCCTTATTATAACCACCGCTCATCATTATACACCGCCATTCAAGTTTTTTTAATATTTTTCTGCAAAAGACACAACAAAGACTTTTCGTAGTAAAATGCTGGTAATGAAAGATTTGGGAGGATGCTCGAATGATCATATGCTCTAAATGCGGAGAAACATTACCGGACGATCTTAAGTTCTGTCCGTCATGCGGAACAGGAACAGCTACTGCTGCCAAAGTTGTAGAGGCAGCTGCTACTGCAGCTCCGAAACCGGCTCCTGTCGCACAGCCGGAACCTGTAGCTCAGCCGGAGCCTGCTATCCAGGCACCTGCCCTTACGGGAACAGAGACAAACTATCAGAATAGAAATACATACACAGGTGCCGATCAGGGACAGGATAATGAAGCTCACATGAACTTCGGAATCGCGATCAAGAATTTTGTAACCAAGATCGTTGACTTCACCGGAAGGGCCGGCAAGAAGGAATACTGGTTCGGTGCACTGTTCTTCCTCATCATTATGGTTGTGGGAGTTGCAGCTGATTATATTCCGTTCGTTAAATACGGAGCATTTCTCGTAAAAGCTGCTGCATGTCTCGCGTTCGTAAGTGCAACTGTAAGAAGGATCCGTGATGTCGGAATGCCTTGGACAAGGATCTTCTTCTATCTGATCCCTGTTTATGGTCAGATCCGTTACTTTGTTGAGTTGACTAAATAATCCGAGAGTAAAAAGGGAGATCGATACATATGAAAAACGGTTTTAAGACTGTGACGGCATTTGTCGTCGCAGCGGTTATGCTTACCTCATGTTTTTCGAGCAGGAAAACAGAAGAAACAAGAGAGACAAAGGCTCGTAAAACTGAAAAGACGACTGAAACCACTACTGAGGAAACGACCGAAGAGACAACGGAGGAAAGTACTCCCGAGACAACTTACGTGACGATCGAGACTACGGAGACCAAGGAGTTCGAGCCGATCGACGAGAGTCTGCCTTTTAAGGACAGGCTCGAGGCGCTGGATGATGTGGTGCGTGTTGATGATATGCGCAACGACACTTACGTTGTCTGGTTCAATCAGCCTATCGACTGGAATGATCCTTCCGTGGGTTATTTCAAACAGAGGGTCCAGGTCTATGATGTGGGAAGCGACATTACCAATCTGAATATAGGCGGTTATTATCTCGATGACGATTACCTCGGTATCGGCATTCAGGGATACTGGCAGTATGCGTACGCAACAAACTGTGTAAATGCGGAATTCAGGTTTTTCGGAAAGTCGACGCCAAAGGGACTTGATGTGAATGATCCTGAGCTTTGGCAGTACCTTACGAGTTACAATGCGGCCTGCGATTTCCATCATATCATCGAGCAGCTTAAGAGGGTCTTCCCTGACAATAAGTGGATCATGTCAGGCGCGAGCAAGGGCGGCATGACCACCATGCTCCAGTCAATGTATTTCCCGGATGATGTTGATCTTTACATCGCGACTGTGGCACCGTTCAGCGACGGTCCTCAGGCTAAGGATTATGCAAGCTATATCTATGAGACCATCGGTAATGAGTGCTACGGTGAGGAGCAGGCTTCTGTCTACCGCGAGACTGTCCTCGAGTTCCAGATCGAATGCATCAAGCACAGAGACGAGATGCAGGATGCCTTCTATCAGTCAGGTCTGGACGAAGGTGCGGTATATACGGATTTCACCACACCGGAGATCCTGTTCGATCTGGGAGTATTGGAATTCGCCACATATACATGGCAGTACAACAGGGATTTCGACAGTATAAGAGCAGTCCTTGATTCGAAAGACAGCCCGGATTACGTATCGTCCCTTCTCGATCTTCTCATGTCCAGATCCTATGCGATCGACTGGAGTACCACAACACCGTTCTATCCGTACTACATTCAGGCTGCAATGGAACTCGGTGAACACGAATATGATTTCTCATACCTTCGTGATGCTCTCGAAAAAGACGGCAGCGGCGCAGAACTAGTCATCACCGAAGACATGGAAGACATGCTTCTTTATAAGGTGGCATTTCCTGAAACGATCTACGACTCCATCACGTATGATCCTTCTGTAAGGCAGTCGCTCATAGAGTGGATGAACACAACAGAGTGCAATGTTATCCTCCTCTACGGCGGATGCGATATCTGGTATGCGATGAGACTTCCTGACGTGGAAGACCGCGAAAACTTCCATACTTTCGTCGATCAGAAACAGACTCATAACGAGATCGTCATGCTTATGGATAAAGAAGAACAGCAGAAAGTCTTCGCTATCGTAGACGAAGTGCTGGGAGTAGACTGATCCTTATCAGAAGAGCTTAAAGAGATTGACCAGTATTTCCTTGAAGCTCTGACCTTTACGCTTGAGAACGATAACTCTCGTTACGACGAAGACGATCAGTGCAACAGCGATAATGATCGCGATGACTACTACAACTTTAAGGATATTTCCGAGAGCCGATAACTGAAGTTTGTTATCGGCTTTCTTTTTGCTTACTTCGTCTGAAGATGTCTCTTCCTCAGTTTCGGTTTCAACGGAAACTGAGACAGTTGTCTCATCTGATACTTTTGTATCCTCAGTTGAGACTTCAGTCTCATCTGTCACTTCAGTCTCTTCGGAAGGCTCCGGAGTAACCGTCGGGTCGATCGGATCAACACTTCCGCTTATGGTTCCGAGGCTTACACCGTTAGCACCAAGAGCGATCTCATGATCAAGTCCGATCGGCTTGCCGTCGGATGTTTTCCAGAGGACCTCGGAGACGAAAGCATATTTCTCTTCATCCCATGTGACGAAGTCATCTTTTACAAGTCCGCCGGTGTCACCTGAGTTGGCATTGAAGCACCAGAATGTGTAGTTGAGATTATATTCACCGATAAGCTGTCTTAAGTATGTCATCCATGTGAGATTGTCACCGGACATGAATCCGCCCCACTCACCGATAAGGATTGGCGCGATGTTCTGATCCTTGATGTAGAACCAGTAGTCATACCAGTAATCGTCCATCAGTGACTGATATGAGAAACCGGACTCAAACCATGGCTGCTGATAAACGGCAGGACCGTAGTCGTGAGGCGAATATACTATCTGCTTGTTCCTCTCGGCAGAACCGAGATCTACAGGATAATCCTTAACGCCCATGAGGTTTCCACCCCACCATGCGTTATAGTAATCGCCTTCGTTCATGGATGTGAAGTTATTCGATTTAATGTCCTTAGGGAATATCTGATTACCTTCGATAACGATAAGCGCGTGCGGGTTGTTATCGAGGATGGTATTACCTGCGAGAGCTGCCACATACGGCCAGTTGTTCGGATCCTTGGAATCGTTCCAGATGGCGCGGTTCTGCTCGTTGCCCGCGCCGTGAGGCTCGTTCTTAAGATCGTATGCGATGACCGTATCATTGTCCTTATAACGTGCGGAGAGCCAGTCCAGCGCCGTAAGATAATCTTCGGTCGAGATCTTATCTGTGTACCACAACGGAGCGTTATGGCCTGATGCGTCTGTCTCTGCGCTGTGGATATCGAACATGACCTTGATACCGTATGTCTCACATCTTGCCAGAGCATAATCAAGGATCTCGAGGCTGTTCATTCCGGAAAGTTCCGCGTTGGTCGACTGATTGAAGTTGGCAGTCGGATATGTGCCGCTTCTCCAGTTGAGAAGAAGTTCCGCGGAGATCGGTATCCTTAAAAGATTGAATCCTCTGTCGGCGATAGCCCTTAATGCACCGTCCATGCTGCAGGACCAGCATCCGTCGAAGATGTTCGTTCCCGTGTTATAACCGAACCAGTTGACTCCTGTAAGCCATACTTCCGTACCGTTCTGATCGACGATCTTGCTTCCCTTCGTGGTGAGCCAGTCGTCGCCCTTCTTTCCTTCCTTGTTCTCGGCTGTACCCGTCACAACCGGGTTGGAAGGCGATGACGGAGCTGCGGTTGGTGCAGGTGTCGCTGTTGAAATAGTGCCGCTCGTTGAATCACCTGTGATCGACACCAGTTTGATCTCGTTGATGTTTGAGCCGTTGACCTGGATTCCGACGCTTCCGTTAAAAGCCCAGTCGTTCTGACCGCCTCTTGAGACTTCAGCAGTTACTTTACTGCCGTCAACTTTGTACGTATCAAATCCCCATCCGGATGCATCGGTGACCGTTCCTCCGAAATCAGCCACGACAGTTATCTTGTTATAACCGTCGCAGTTCTTGAGAGTCAGGGTTATCTGTCCTCCGCTCTCCCAGGGATTTGTGGAATCAACAACAGCTTCCGGATCCGCGTATACGGATCCGAAAGCTGTACCGATTACAATTATTATAGTTACGACCATTAAAGCCGCTGATCTGATAAGTGACTTACGCATAGGATGCTCCCCCAAAAATGTTTTGCCCATGCGAGAAGTATACTACTTATTTAAATCTCGAGTCTATAACTCTCTTCATCTTACCTTCCGACTTAGGAAGTGTATTAGGCTCAACGAGCTGAACTCTGATATGAAGACCCGTGATGGATGTGATATCAGCTTCGATAGCCTTATTGAGCTTAGCAAGATCACCGACTGTATCGGAGAAGAGGTTAGGCTTGAGCTCCAGCTTAACGTAGATGGAATCCTGATTGTTGATACGGTCTACGAAAATCTGATAGTTCAGTGAAACTGCATCAGTATGCTTACCGATAGCTTCCTCAATCTGGCTAGGGAACAGGTTAACACCGCGGATGACCATCATGTCGTCTGCACGGCCCGTGATCTTCTCGATCCTAGGTGTTGTTCTTCCGCATGCACACTTACCGTGATAGATCCTCGTAAGGTCATGTGTGTTATATCTCATGAGAGGCAGAGCTTCCTTAGTAATGGATGAGAATACGAGCTCACCGAGTTCGCCGTCAGGGAGCGGCTTACCTGTCTCAGGATCAACTACCTCAGGCCAGAAGTGGTCAGCCTGGATATGGATGAGGTCGCCCTTATCGCATGAGCAGCCTACTCCAGGTCCGCATACCTCGGAAAGACCGTAGATATCGAATGCCTTGATACCTGCTCTCTCCTCGATCTCCTGCTTCATCTCAACAGTCCATGCTTCTGCACCGAAGATACCTGTTCTAAGATTGAGCTGGCTCTTATCAACGCCCTTCTCATCCATCTTATCGAGGAGATTGAGCATATATGTAGGTGTACAGAAGATTACGTCCGGCTTCCAATCCGTGAGGATCATGATCTGACGGTCTGTTTGACCTGTAGATACCGGGATAGCTGTCGCACCGAACTTCTCACATGCATAGTGAGGACCAAGGCCTCCGGTGAAGAGTCCGTATCCGTATGAGATGTGAGCCAGGTCATTCTTCTTCATGCCAGCCATCGCGAAAGCTCTGCAGAGCATGTCAGACCACAGCTCAATATCGTTATGAGTATAACCTACGACCTTCATACGGCCTGTTGTACCGGATGAAGCGTGGAAACGCTCTACTTCCTCTCTCGGAACTGCAAGAGTGCCGAACGGATAGTTGTCTCTGAAGTCAAATTTATCCGTGAACGGGAGTTTCCAGAGATCCTCCGTACCGTGGATGTCTTCAGGCTTGATGCCTGCATTGTCGAGCTTTGTCTTGTAGTAAGGAACCTTCTCATAAAGTCTCTTTACGCACTTTCTGATCCTCTCGCTGACAAGAGCTTCGCGCTCGTCGTCGCTCATGCATTCATTCTTTTCATCCCAGATGAATGTCTCGAACTTCTTTGCCATAGTTTTACTCCTTTCGCTCTTGCTTTCCGGATAAACAAAAATCCCGCCAACGGATATGTTTCCGTTGACGGGACGTATAATATACGCGTTACCACCCATCTTCAGCCTTTTCGAAAAAGACTGCTCTCAGCAAGAATCCAACAATTCTTCGTTCCTTATAACGGTGAACCTCCGGGAACGCCTACAACATATGCTTCAGCATTCCTGCTCATGAGCGAACTTCATCATTCAAGCTTTGCAATGAAGGCTCTCAGTCCAAGACCTTCAATCCCTGTTGCCGCGGAAGAAAGACTACTCCTCTCAATCGACGCATTTTCGATATGTGCTAATTATATGCACAGATCTTTGATTTTGCAATATTTTTTATTTCATCTTGGCGATGACTTCTTCGATCGTCTTGGCATCAGTTAACTTCAACTGCCTGATGATCGTATTGAGCGATGTCTCGTTTCTGTATTTGACCGGGATCAGATCTTCGTACTTATCGATGGTATTCTGAGCCTTTCTGAGCTTCCTTTCTATGCCATCGATATCTTCTCTTTCCTTTTTACGGTCACGAACTCTTTTATTGTGCTCCATAACCTCATAATTAGCCGAGTCCCGCTCCTGCAAAGCTTTTGAACGTCCGACGAGCAGAATAACAGCTGCGACGATAAAAGCGACTAAATATGCGGCAGAGGTCAAAAATAATGACTCCACCAGCACTCCAAATACAGCTATGGAAACCGCAATTACAAAATAGGCTATCGGAGCTGCCACCAGATACGGCCAGTAGAACTTTATAAATGTATGCTTCAGTAACTCCCTGTCCTTACTTCCGAACAGACCCGAATCCTCCGGTTCCTTCGCCTTGACTGAATATGTTTTCTTCAGGGCAAGAGCACTCTTATATTCGGTAAGATCTTTTATGAGTATCTCTTTGGAGATATGCTTCGGCTCTTCACTTTCTTCATCGGTTTCACCACCGAACATTTTATGTCCGCACTTCGCACAGAACAGATCTCCGTCTTCGAGTTCAAATCCGCATTTGTCGCAAAAAGCCATAGTACCCTCCGGATAATCTTATACTTCGATATCGAGTTTTCTTCCTGACGGCTGATAAGGTTTATAGATCACTCCTGCCGCATCCAGCATCTTACGGGCTGCAACCGCATCTTCCGTGTCATGATACTTGTCGCTATAGTAGATGACTTCCTTGATGCCCTTCTGGATAAGAGCCTTCGTGCACTCACGGCACGGGAACAAAGTAACATACACGCGGGTGTTCTTAAGGTCAGCTGTTCCGCAGTTAAGGATCGCATTCATCTCGGCGTGGCATACGAAAGCATACTTTGTGTCGAGCATACCGCCTTCCCTCTCCCACGGGAACTCGTCATCGGAACATCCTCTCGGCATTCCGTTATAACCGACTGTCATGATGCGATTCTCGTCATTGACGATGCAGGCTCCGACCTGTGTGCTCGGGTCTTTGCTTCGCTGCGCAGAAAGACTTGCAACGCCCATAAAATACTCGTCCCAGGTGATATAATCGCTTCTTTTCATGACAAAACACACTCCGTTTCAATAAAGATATTTTGATTTTAGCGTAAGAAAAGTTAACTGACAACACATGATGCCGGCCTCATCCGAGATTCCAGAATTCCCCATTCGGCATCAGCATCACATCGCCCGGAAGCGTCTCCAGAACGTTCCCGTCAAGGCCTCTGACAACGGTCTCCTCCCAGTATTCATAATCAGATCCGTTGCCTTTTTCGTGCCATCTGTTGAAGAACAATCTGTCATTATCCCGCAGGAAAAACGAATCATGATCGTCCATCTTAAAGCTGATTTTCTCAGGCCAGACGATCTCAAATTCATTTTCTCCGACACACTGCCTCGAAAGAGTAACAGGTGTGATCTGAAGCCTTAAATTGTAGCAATCCTTTACCGACGACAACGGCAGTTCCGCATGAACATCAGAAGTATGATCAATGCAGTCAAAACGGATTATCCTGATAAGGCTCTTATAAAAATCCACACTCAGAATGTATATCCCGTCATTCTCGAAAACAGCTTCACCGCAATAGTTTCCATCTTCTTCAGGTACCGGATCATATACGGTTCCGTCAGGATAATGGACCAGGCAGAACTTACGTCCCTTTAAGCGGACGCCGTCCTTAAAAAGTGTCTCCGCTTCATAGAGATCACCCTGATCAACATTCGTTCCGTAATACCAGTCGCTGTTTGCTCCCGGAACAGGTTTTATGTATGAGATACCGCCGGTCTCTATTTTCTTCATCGAAAACCTCCGTTGCAGATCTTATTTGATTATGTTCAGATGATCGATACAAGCCGGAAGATGCATCATGTGATGATATGTCATCGGCGTAAGGATCATTCCGCCTCTTGTTAGTCTTCCCCAGAAGACCAGAAGCCAGACTGATCTGAAATCTGTTGTTACGCCGCCGACCTCAAGTATCCTCATGACCCACTCTTCAGGAACCATTGACTTGATCTCTTCCAGGGTGAGTTTCTTGATGATCTCTCTGGTATTCTTTCCTACAACGATCATGTATTCCTTCAGTGCTTTGGCATCGATCTTCTTTCCGAATTCAACGACTTCATCAGCTTCCAGAGCGTTACCCGTGTCGGTTATGACTGCTCCTGTCTTCTTCTGCCATTCATCGTTGAAGATCTGATCCTGATCAGCCATAAGGATATTGCTTACGAGATCTTCTATACGGTATGTGTGCCAGAACTGCCAGCAGAGCGGAACCATATCTGTTCCCGCATAATGAAGATCCGTATCCCAGATCTGCCTTGGGACAAGAACGTTCTGATTACCCTCCAGCATGTAATCCAAAACGTAATCAGCTATTGTCTTTTCTGTCGCTCCTGATACTTCCGCAGGGTGTACCATAGCATGAACTTCAAGTGTCAGATCTATGATCTTATTCAGATCATCGCCGTCCATAGCGGCTCTCAGTTCTTCGTTCTTTTGTTCGAATGTCTTATACAATTCTTCTTTTGTCATACATATATCTCCTTTTGTCTTTACAGATTTTCTTCGCCCCAGTGTTTGAGTTCGAGAAGTATCGGAACTATGCTCTCGGCTTTTTTAGTGAGGGAATATTCAACTCTTACGGGCATCTCGTTATACTGCTTACGATCAACCAGGCCGGCCTCTTCCATTTCTTTTAACGAGTTGGCGAGCATGGTGTTTGTTATTCCGTAAACTCTTCTTTTGAGTTCGCCGTATCTTATGGTGCCCTCCTGATCCATAACGCACAGGAGCATGATCTTCCACTTACCGCCTACGATATCGATGACTTTCTTAAGACCGCAATCCTTGCCTGCAATATCATCACACAGCATCTCTTTTTTTCGGGACATAAAAGGCCTTCCTTTCGCATTACTCAGGTTTTTCATACCAGGATAGAATAATCTGCGTACTTGATACATATTTTATACCATGTACAATTGAATTATCAACATAGTTTTCGAAAAGAAAGAGAGGATATAAACATGGAATACAGATTTACAAATGAAAATTTCGAGCAGGAAGTATTGAGAAGCGAAGTGCCTGTATTGGTGGACTTCTACGCAGAATGGTGCGGCCCTTGCAGGATGATGTCACCGATCGTTGAAGAGATGGCGGAAATCTACGACGGGAAGATAAAAGTTGGCAAAGTAAACACGGACGAATACCCTGAATTGGCTCAGTCATTCGGCGTTATGTCTATCCCGAGTTTCTTCTTCATCAAAGACGGAAAAGTTGTTGACTCCGCGATCGGCGGAATGCCGAAAGCAATTTTAAACGCTAAGTTAGAGGATCTTATCAGCGCATAAGATCAGAAGTTGAGGATCTCAACTGCTTCTTCAATAGTGTTGATATCGTCCCTATAAAGACATTTGCGGACCAACTGAGCTGCTTTCACGTTCCTGTACTTTGCAGGCAGGATCTTGGACAGCTCATTTGCTTTCGCTTCTTTATCCCTGACTTTCTGATCGAGTTTTTTAAGCGAATCGGATTTGAGAGCATTCTGACGGTACGCCTCGATCTGTTCATCTACTTTTTGATGCTGCTTATCTCTTAGTTTCCAGGAGATACCTACTCCGATTATAGGAACCAGGATCTGAATGATGCCCAGGACCATCACAACAAACATTATTGAACCAAAGTCATTAAGTGAGCTGGTAACAATGATCATGACTAGCCACATCGCAAAGAAGAAGACTACAAACGGCCAGAAATAATGGAAGAATTTGTTTTTACAGACTCCTTCCGGAACGGCATTTCGGCATCTTTTCTCTTCGATCTCATATTCAGCTTTTGCTTTGTCGATCTCGGAAACCGCCTTACAATAAGCGTCCAGTCCTTTGAATAATTCTTCTTTTGACATCGTCTTAACCCCTACCCCCACAATAATGTTTCTTACTCTTTAACATTGAGATCACTCTCGTCAAACACATAATCTCCCGGCATAAAGAAACTTAAGTTTGCCGATGTGACATCTCCATTTTTATTCTTAGTATAGAGATACATATTGCTTGGTTCAACATCACGGATAAGGATATTTCCGTCCTCGACCTTCTTCTCGAAAACGTCCTGCGGCATTCCCTCTTTATCCATTACCAGTTTCAGACGGACAACCTTCTTCGTCTTGCTGTCACTGTCTGCTGTGGTTTCGTATTGAACTTTGAAATCGTATCCGTCCCATGTGCATTCTTTGATCGTCTTATTTTTTCCGCAGGCAGTCAAAGCCAAAACAACGGAAAGAATAAGCATGACCGCCACGATCTTTCTTACTATTCTCATTTGTATCTTCCCCCTTGAACTCCTCATTATCCGAGGATACTCTTACTTACCGCATATGCCTCGCTCATACATGCCTGAAGGTTATAACCTCCCGATATGCCGTCGATGTCCAATGCTTCTCCAATTATATAAAGTCCTGAAACGATTGTCGATTGCATGGTCTTCTTGTCGACTTCCTTGAGCTTTACGCCGCCTCGTGTCACATATGCCTTATCGATGGAAGGAGCTTCTTCTATTCCCAATTCCAGATGTTTGATCTCTTTACAGAGCGCTTTTCTGTTCTGCTTTGTAAAACTCTGAGCATAAAGATCCGTAACTTTTGCACGTGCCGACAACTCTCTTGAAACGGATGAAGGAACGTACTTTGATGCCAGCGTGGACACCTTGGTATCGGGGTGTTCATCTATCATCTGCTGGAATTCCTTATCGATCTGTTCATCGCTTAAAAATGGTGCCAGATCGAGTTCTATCCATCCGTTCATGTCAACGATGTCCGTCGGTATCTCACGTGAAAGTTCCATGATCGCAGGACCTGTGAGTCCGAAGTCTGCGAACAGCACATCACCTTCCGATGATGCTGATTTTGAACCCGAGCAGTAAAGGCTCGCGTTTGCGTTAACTGATACTCCGCTTAATGCAGAGGTGAACTGCCTTGAAACTTTATCGACCCTGACCGGGGCGAGTGCCGCTCTTATAGGTTCTACGGTGTGACCCAAGCCCGATGCGAAAGCATACGAATCACCCGTTGATCCAGTCTCAGGAAATGACGCTCCTCCGCATGACAGAACAAGGATGTCGAACTTGAAATCACCCTTTGTCGTGTATACGTCAAAGCCGTCTGTTTTCGCGATGTCCAGGACCTTGGCATCACATATGGTCTTTACCTTATCGGAGATATAGGAAACTATCGTGTCCCTTACTTTTACCGCGCTGTCGCACACAGGAAACATCCTGTTATTGTCTTCTTCCTTAAGCTTCAGCCCAAGGTCTTCTTCAAAAAATCTCACCGTATCATCAGGACTGAATTCCTTGATCGCAGGGTACAAAAAATTGCCCGCTTCATGAAGTCCTTTCTTGAATTCGGAAGGTGTCTTTCTGTTAGTGATATTGCATCGGCCGTGGCCTGTGAGCGTAAGCTTCTTGCCAAGTGTCGATGTCTTCTCGAGGATAGTTATCTCGATATTGTCGTTGAGACCGAGTTTCTTGAGCTGACACGCCGTAAAAAGACCTGCTGCTCCTCCGCCTATTATGCCTACTTTCAGTCTGCCTTCTTCCTTCACTTCAAAACCCCTAATGATCAGATCGTTTCCTTACCGCAGGATCTGGCGATACGGTCGCAGAGATCCTCGTAAGAGATTCCCGCAACCTTTGCAGCATCAGGTACGAGACTGGTGCTTGTCATGCCCGGGAGATTGTTGGCTTCGATGAACCAGAAGTCATCAGCCTTCTCGTCATAGATCATGTCGATACGGCCATATGCCTTCATACGGAGTGCCTTGAAGATCTCGACTGCGAGACCCTGAGCACGTTTTGTCTGATCTTCGGTAAATCTTGCAGGACAGATGTGATCTGTAAGGCCTGCCTGATACTTGTTCTTGTAATCGTAGAATCCTTCGTGAGGAATGATCTCGATGATCGGGAGTGCTTCGTTATTTACAACACCGACGGTGATCTCTCTTCCCGTAATAAATGCTTCGATAAGTACTTCCTGCTTATAGCTTGCAGCATATGAAATAGCCTTATTGAATTCGTCGTCTGTCTTTACGATGGAAACACCGCAGCTGCTTCCGCATCCGATTGGCTTAACGACACATGGGATGCCGATCTCTTTTTTCACATCATCGATGTTGATCTCTTCAGCAGGTTTGACGATCCACTTAGCTGTCTTTATGCCGCGGCTCGCAATGATAGCCTTTGAGATATCTTTATCCATTGCAAGTGCGCATCCGAGATATCCGGAGCCTGTATAAGCAATGTTGTTAGCGTCTAAAACTGCCTGGAGCTGGCCGTTCTCACCATGTGATCCGTGAAGGCCGAGGAATACTGAATCTGCGTATTTGCAGACCTCGATAACGCGAGGTCCGAGCCAGTCTCTTCTTCCGCCGAAGCTTTGGATGAGAGCCTCCAGATCAGGCTCCGTCTCAGGGATCTCATATTCGAAAAGGTCACCCGTTCCTTCCTTGAAGATCGACTCCAGTTCCACATCTTTTTCGATGCCTTCATAGAGGTCGACAACTGCAACTTTGTGACCCTTTGTGAGCAACGCATTGGCGATGAGGCTTGATGATTTTTTTGATACGTCACGTTCAGGACTTAAACCGCCTGCCAAAACCACGATCTTCATAAGAATTTTTCTCCTTGAAACACTTTGATTTTTAAGGATTGTAGCATTCTTTTTTTCGCGAAAAAGCCGAGATACCAAGGTTTTACAGAACTGTATACTTAACGTAACATTAATGTATTTTTTGCGGTCAAAACGTTTTGGTAAGATATATATAAATCTAATAAAGAGGAAGAAAAATGCTGGGTATTCTATTCATTTTGGTGTGTGCTGTATTCGGGTACGAACTCGTATCTTTTCTCGTGCCTGACATCAGGAGACTCTATGTTGCGACAGCAGTCTCAAAGAAGCAGCTCTCCAACATCCCGGATCTCCTCTTCAAAGTTCCCGCAGGTATCATAACGGGAATCTCCATCGCGGCTTTTCTGACATATTATGTGTCCCTGGGATTTTCTTATGTCCTTACTCGAAAACAGACGGCGCTGACGGCAGGAACTGCAGTTGTCACCATCATCATGTGCTACATGATCTTTATGTTCATCGACAAGGATCGCAAGAAGAAAAAGGAATCAAATCCCAAGATCCCGAACTTCGATAATTCCATCAAGAACACACTATTCTACGGAATATCCATCGTGCTCTTCACTTCCGTCGCATCGTTCCTGTTCTTCTACACTTTCAGAATATCCGACGGTATCCTCATAAACGGTTATTCCGTTTTCTCCGACCTGTCGCCTCACACGGCAATGACTTCGTCATTCAGCGTCGGTTCCAACTTCCCGACACAGTACATGCATTATTCCGGAGACGGAATACAGTATCATTTCTTCTTCTATTTCTTCTGCGGCATCCTCGGTTTTCTGGGATTCCCGATCGACTACGCGATCAACGTTCCTTCCATCATCGCCATGGTATGCTGTTTCATGCTCCTTGGACTTTTGGGAGTCCTTCTGAGCGGAAGAAGGATGACGTTCTTCTTTGCACCGCTTCTTGTTCTGTTCAGAAGTTCGTTCAACGTATTCTCATCTTTTTCAAATATGATGCAGCATGAATACGGTGTGACAAGAAGCATCAATGTCCTCCTGCACTCATTCTCATGGTTCAAGCAGACCCCTTACGACGACTGGGGCATCTGGGCCGTCAATGTTTACGCGAATCAGCGACACCTCATGTTCGGTGTCGCCATGATACTTATCCTCGTGATACTCTTTGTCCCATATGTGAGACGCCTGTGTATTTCCGTGTCTTCCGGCGGATTTAAGAGTTTCTTCCTTACAAAGAATTCCTGGATCCCTCGAAAAGGCGATCCGCTTAGTCCGTATAAGAACCTGATCCTTGCCTGCATTCTCGTTATCGTAATGCCTTATATCCACGGATCAGCTCTCATCGCAGGACTTCTTATACTCTTCGGAATGGCTGTCATAAGTGAGAGCAGGCTCAGCTATCTGGCAGTCGCCGTCTGCGCCGTCGCATCTTCCTACATTCAGACCAGGATATTCTCGGGCTCATATAGAAACATGGTAAAGCTCTCTCTTCAGAGCGGATTTGTAAGTAACGAGAGTTCCTTCGGAAGTCCTTACCGTTATCTCATATACATAACGGGATTTACGCTGATCTCGGCTGTTTTGTTTGTTGTGGCAAGACTTGTTTTCGATATTCTGAAAAAGCGTCCTGTATATATGCCGCTTCTGTTCGTGACGTTCCTGTTCCCGTTGATATTCGCATTCAACGTAAAGGTGTCACTTGAGATGCTCGCCAACCATAAGTTTATCCAGATCTCACTTATCTTCGTGGATATATTCGTGGCGTCGCTTCTCGCGAACCTCTTCTGGCTTCCGTTCGCACCAAAGAAGGAAACAAATCTTCCAAAACTCCTGCCTCTTGATAACGACAAGCTGGAGGAAGCACTTAACAAAGAGACCGAAGAAAAGAAGAAGTTCATCCTTCCTTTGCCGGCATTCATCCCGACACAGATCCTGTCCGTCATCATTGCCCTGTGTCTTCTCGTTGGACTCATGGGAACAGGTATCGTCGAGTGGTGCGTCTATATCAACATTAACAAGGGTCATATCGATGTGGATACCAGATCCGAACTTGTTGATTGGATCGAACATAATACATCCCCGTCAGATGTCTTCCTGACACCTATGTGGTCAGTTAACCGCTTCTTCCTGGCAGGCCGTCCTGCTTACTACGGCTGGCCGTATTTCGCATGGTCAGCAGGTCACGACACATATACACGTGACGAGATCTATCAGTGGCTTATAACAGGTTGTAACGGGGATATCGATAAGTTTGTCTCATATTGTAAAGAGCGTGAGATCAAATATCTTGTTTTCGATCCGGAATTCTATGACATTCAAAATGCCGAAGGTAAGCCGATGTATAATGCGGAATTCTTTGCAGCAAACTTGAAGCAGGTCGCTTACTTCCCTGAGGATAATCACACTATCATCTATCAGATCTATTGAATGATCTCAGAATCATGTATGTCCTTAAACATATGGTCAGAGTTTTTCCTGTTTTATCAAAAACTCTATCATGACTTTATGAATATAAGGAACTATTACGTTATATAGCATATCAGCGAAAACTGTATTCATCCCTTAATAATTTCTTTCTAACTTCTTCAACTGTGTATAACTCACCATAATTCAAATAAAACAGAGGGTTTTCTTCAGGAAGAATGCTTGGCCAAGTTGCTACATAGGCTAATAGCACAAAACAATCATAGTACAAATACGTGTGCTCTATGTCAGTCGAAAACAAAACTTGTTTGGGCAAATCTGATACATTCATACGTGCATCAACATTGTTCTTCGAATTAGCAGAATACATAGTGAAATTATAGTAATAATCCCCCGGATTATTTGGCGAAATAAAAGAATAGTCGAACCATAATGGGCTGAAAATCAATGGGTCAGAGTGCAGCTGATTTTGTATTGATAATCTGATCCACATATCACCACAGTCAAAATAGTAATAATCTCCCTCATGTTGCAAAACATCATAAGAGAAAAATCCTGATTTGCATACAGGCAAAGAAAACTCACCATCTTCATCCCAATCCTTCTCCTGCCAGCCAAAATCAGATAACAGTTTTCTTAACTGGTACTCCTTACTTCCGTCCTCTAATTCAATAATGTAATCATCTAGGTTGATAGGCAAGTGAATTACAAGTGATTTTTCTTGATCTGTAAAGATCTCATAATCATTTTCTCCAAAATCTATTGTTGTTCCTTTTGTTCCTTCAGTAACAATAGATATTGGAATGACAGGGTCTAATTCAGTCACACTCGTTTCGACAGAATACCTATGATCGCATGCTGTGATACAAATTAAACCTGCAATAACAAAAATAGATATGATTCGTTTTATCTCTTGCATATTGTTTTTACCTTACCCATACAAAATCAAAAGCGGATCTCGTTGAACAGTGTAATCAAATCCATCTTTAGTGTATATAACCGAACCTGTTGTGTTTGTTTCTTTAACATAGTAATGTAGTTTACCCTCTCTAACATCATCAAACAAATCTTGTTTCGTACCATCTTGATAATAACATATGAATCCTTGGGCTTCGTAATCAATCAAGTATGCTGATAAATATGCAGTAGAAAATAAAACACAACTACTATCAGCATGTGGACCTGAATAATAGTTTGTCAGAAAACTCCTATATTCATGTTCCTCCATACACTCCGGATCATTATCATACCACAATCCAAAATATGAGTTACTTGATGAAATTCTTAATTGAATATCAAATCCAACAACTTCTTTTATTAGCGGAAAGTACTCCAGAAAATACTGTGCCATATTTAATTTCCCATTATTGTTTGGTTTTGCTGAAAAGCAAGAATATAGGCAAAGCATATCCATTTTTTTCATGTTCATAACACTATAATCAAAAATGGATTTTTTAATATGATCATTGCTATATAGCCACATGTTATTACCAATGCAGATAGCATTATCCAAACTGCCATGTGTGATAATAACGACAGCCTTTACATTAAAGAAATATTTGTCAGAAAAAGAGAGGTCTTTATGTGGCAAACAGTCATATATTGTTCCCGAAACTGAACACGCCTCACCTATAACATTCCATTTGTCATAGAAATCTTCGCCAGAGATTTTCATCAAAACTGTTCTTTTACATTTTGAATCCAAATAAATTTGCTGTCTCAATCTGGCATCTTCCCAAAAATCGTCAATAGCAAAAATATATACAATCTCATCATTTCCCACTCTAGGAATAGCATCCTCGTTATCAATAAAACAATCTACATCACTATTATCAAGAGTTGGATTACTTATATAATCCCAATAATCCAATCCATCTATTCCTAAAAGTGTCAGCCTGCTATATATCCTAGAATTTTTCAAAGATCTTCGTATTCCCAACTCTTCATCATCAGTCAGTGTATCTTTATCGGAATATTTTGTATTCGGATCAGTATAGACTATCGTTCCGTTAGATAACAGATGCCCTGTTATTTCCTCAAAATCTGATAGGGTGTCTCCATCGGTATCCAAGGAAGTATCTACTCCGGATAGTTTTGCAATTACCTGATTCTCTGTCGATAATATCTCATCATACAACTCACCTATTGTTCCTCTGCGGTTTATTACAGCTGCACTTGCTTCTTCAATCTCATCTGAAGATGAGTTGTAATTAACTACTATGGCCTGATATCCTCCCTCTTCAATCTCCTCCGCATATTCGTCAAGATCAAAGTCGTCTTGATCTACGAAGAAATAAACTATAATATTATCCGCACCATCTCCATAGTTTTCAATAAGCTGATGTATGCAAGGGAAGGCGGTTTCTACATCGGGGGTTCCAGCAATATACGCCGACTCAAGAC
>CADCQX010000394.1 GCA_902803695.1 Oscillospiraceae bacterium | reverse complement strand
AGGCTTGATAAGAGGTACTGCCTGACGCTGCATGTTCGAGCCCATGAGAGCACGGTTAGCATCGTCGTTTCCGAGGAACGGGATAAGGCTTGTAGAAACTGATACGAGCTGCTTAGGAGATACGTCCATGTAGTCAACTTCGTTAGGTGATACTTCGAGGAACTTATCGAGGTGTCTGCAGACAACCTTCTTGCCGATAAACTTGCCGTCAGCATCCAAAGGCTCGTTAGCCTGAGCGATGTTGTAGAGGTCCTCTCTGTCAGCTGTCATGTATTCAACTTCAGCTGTTACGACGCCGTTTTCCTTATCGTAACGACGGTAAGGTGTCTCGATGAAGCCGTAACGGTTAACACGTGCATATGTTGCAAGTGATGTGATAAGACCGATGTTCGGTCCTTCAGGTGTCTCGATAGGACACATACGTCCGTAGTGGGATGAGTGTACGTCTCGAACTTCGAAGGAAGCACGGTCTCTGGAAAGTCCGCCAGGTCCCAAAGCAGAAAGTCTTCTCTTATGAGTAAGTTCTGCGAGAGGGTTCTGCTGGTCACCGAACTGCGAGAGCTGTGAAGATCCGAAGAACTCTCTGAAGGAAGCGCTCAAAGGACGTGTGTTAACAAGGCTAGGAGCTGTAACCTTCTCTGCCTCGTTCTCGTCGATAGCAGCCATTCTCTCACGAACGTTCTTCTCGACACGAGCCATACCCTGACGCATCTGGTTCTGGAGGAGTTCACCTACGGAACGGATACGACGGTTACCCAAGTGGTCGATATTGTCGATACTGCCTACGCCGTAACGGAGACCGATGAAGTAGGATACCATAGCGATGATATCGTCTACTACGAGGTTCTTAGGCATAAGGTCTGCTTTTCTCTCGTTGAGTGCAAGTGTAAGCTTCTGAGCGTACTCAGTCTTCTTGCAGTTGTCACGGATGTCAGTGATGATCTCACGGAGCACCTTGCCGAGAACACGCTCGTTGATCTTTGTGTCAGCGATGTCGAAGCCCTTGAGGTCCTTCTTTGCGAAGCTTGCCTCGATGAACTTCTGAGCGTCTACACGGCCGTTACCGATAACACGGAGTGCCTGCTCTGAGATCTTAACGGTATCACCGATCTTGATGATCGGATATACGTCGATATGGTCGATGCCGGAATCCTCGATCTCCTGAGCCTTGTCCTTGGAGATGATCTCGTCCTTCTTGAGGAGGAGCTCACCGTCAGGAGAGATGATGTCCTGAGCTGCCTTGTGTCCTGCGATTCTTGCAGCAAGGCTCAATTTCTTGTTGATCTTGTAGATACCGACTCTGGCGAGGTCGTATCTTCTGGAATCAAAGAAGAGTGCGTTCAGGTGGTTCTCTGCAGCTTCAACGCTTACAGGCTCGCCCGGACGGACTTTCTTGTAGAATTCTGCGAGGGAATCTGCTCTGTTCTTGCAGGAATCCTTCTCCATAGTGATACGGAGACCCTCTTCGTCACCGAACATCTCGAGGATCTCTTCGTTGGAGTTGAGACCCAATGCACGGAGGAAGATTGTGAGAGGGAACTTACGGGCACGATCGACACGAACGCTGATAACACCGTTCTCGTCTTCCTCGAGCTCAAGCCAAGCTCCTCTGTTAGGTATGATCTGTGATGTGTATTCAAGTTTGCCGAGTTTACCGTAAGCTGTTCCGAAGTAAGCTCCCGGTGAACGGACGATCTGGCTGATGATAACTCTCTCGGCACCGTTGATGATAAAAGTACCGTGGTCTGTCATGATCGGGAAATCACCTACATATGCAGGAGAATCCTTGATCTCGCCTGTCTGTGTATTACGCAAACGGAGATTGATACGCAAAGGAGCAGCATAGTTGCTGTCTTTCTCTTTACACTCATCAAGTCCGCAGATAGGGTTTTCTGCATCGAATTCCCTGTCCATGAACCAAACTTCCCACAAACCCTGTGAGTCTGTAATCGGGGAGATCTCCTGGAAAACTTCGTAGATACCTTCATTCATGAACCAGTCGTAAGAATCCTTCTGGATTTCAATGAGATTTGGTACTTCGATTACCTCGTCGATACGAGAATAGGACATACGCTCGGTCTTGCCCTGTTTGATGGAACGAACCATTAACACATCACCTCTCGAGTATTAAGCTTCAGAGACAAAGGTCTCTTAGCGGCCTTCGCTATTAACCGAAAACGCGTGCGATAGCACAAAAAATCGGTTTCGTCAAGTAAAAAGGGCATAGTTCCCCTATTACAATATGACGCATTAAAAAATTATACTCGTGAGGTCAATATATGTCAACAAAAAAATGCCTCCGGGGCAAAAGTTTTTTCTTTGCTCTGCGGAGGCGTTTTGTATTCTTTTTCGAAAAAGATCTTATGAAGCGTAGTAAGCGAGCTTGTCTGCTACGTCATAGTTGATCTGTGGTACCCAGGATGATGTGGATGCATCAGTAACGGACCACTGGCTGGCCTTCTCGGCGATGATCTGATTTCTGATCTCGTTCTTCCAGGACTCGCAAGCCTCGTCGAAGAAGTAGATGTAAACCATTCTGTTACTGTAAGACTTGATGGCGATCATGTCACCGTGCTTTCTGTTAGGATCGAGGAGCCACTCACCAAGCTTCTTGTCGTTCTCGGAAACTGTGTCAGATGTAAACTGAGCTGTGAGAACGCCGTTTACATATCCTGATGTAGCGATATCGTCGTAGCTCTCTGTGTTCTCCTTAACTGCCTTGATGAAGGACTCTTCATCAGTGATAGTAGCGATAAGGTCATTAGCCTTCTTCTCTGTCTTCTCGATACCCTTGAGGAGTTCGTCCTGCTCGAAGTCTGTATCGTTGGATCCTACATCAACGTTGTTGAGAACGATCTTTCTGTAGGAGTAAACGAGGTCTGTAGCCTGGTAAACTCTGATAGGAAGTACAACGTAGCTACCGTTCTCTGTTGTGAAGACTTCTGCCTTACCCTGGTTATCAGCATTAAGGAGATACTGGTTCATCTCCTCCGGGAATGCATTGCTTGTCATCTCAGCCTTTGTAACACCCTCAACATATGTTGAGTTGTCCTGAACGCTGAATCCTGTGGAGGAAGCAACATCATCACCCATCTGCTCCAATACTGCGGAGTTAAATGTAACGGAGTCACCTGCAGCAGCCTTAACTGCCTCTGCAGCTGCAACGTGGTCAGCGTAAGCTTCCTTACTGAAATAGAACCAGTTGTAGTCCAAGTGCATGTACATGTCAGGGTTCTCGTCGTAGATAGCCTGGATCTCCTCATCAGATGGGATGAAAGCTGTCTGCTTCAAGTACTCCTGGTACTCCTGAGCCATAGCCTGATCCTTCATGATGTTAACGTAGATGGAAGGTGTCATACCTGAACCGTACTGAGCAGCAAGGAACTGACCTACTGTAGGGAAGTTATTGTTGCTGGCACGGAGCTCAGCCATGTAGAGCTCGTACTCAGCATATCTGTTGGCACCGGAAACGAAGTTCGGGTCCTTCTTAGCCATATCACATACGTAACGGATGCTGACGATCTGCTCAGCTGCGGAGTCGAGCATGAGCTGGTTGTTTGTCTTACCTGTTGCTTCGTTAACAGCCTGGAGGTAAGTGTCGCTGTCCATACCGTACATTGCATACATGGAAAGGATCTGATTCTTATAATAGGTCAACTCAGGTGTATAGATCTTGCCTATTGTCTTTTCCTTACCGTCTACTGTTTCAACGATCTTAACAGCAGGAATAATTCTTGCAGGAAGACCTGTGTAGTAAACAAAATAGCCTCCGACGATCAAAATAAGAAGTGCTATACAAACACCCAGAATTACCTTGCTCTTAGTCTTTGAGTTAAGGCCTTTGCTCACTTTCTTAGAGTTTGCCATATGTCAAACCATCCTTTTCCAAAACGTATTCTTTGCAAAAAAGCACTAACCATTATAATTCGCTGCCGGAAATAATGCAAGAAAGCTCTTTCATTTCCTTTATTACATAGGTAGGCTTAAGTTCCAGTATTCCTTCTTTGGGCATCCGGCTCCATTCGACGAAGACCGAATCGACGCCCGCGTTCTGCGCTCCCAGGATGTCTCCCTTCGCGTCGCCCACGTAGATCATCTCCGAAGGCTTGATGCCGAGCTTTTTCGCGCAGTACAGATAAGGCTCGGGATCGGGTTTGTGCTTTTCGGTGTCTTCTTTTGTTACGAGAAGATCGAAAAAGTCCGAATAACCCTTGAGGTTCAGTGTTATATCAAGGGACGTGCGCCTCTTGGCACTCATTATCCCCTGCATGACGCCCATATTCTTGAGCTTAAGGAGTTCTTCCTCGACGCCGTCGAAAAGCGGGATCATGTCCTTGTTGAGAAGTTCGATGTTGATCCTAAGGTAGGAATCAAGGAGCTTTTGGGCTGTTTCCTTGTCGTGCATGGCGAATGTATCCACCAGAGGAAGCCCGATATAGCTTCGAAGATCTTCTTCGGTCCTCGGACAATGGCCCATGACCTCTTCGTAGGCCATCTGCTGATTCAGGATTATGAGCGGTACGGAATCAGCAAGCGTGCCGTCAAAATCGTAAAGTACGCATTTGTACTTAAGTTTCTCATTCTTCTTTCTCGTCATCTTCCTGTTCTTCTTCATCCTCCACGATAGGATTTATATGGATAAGAACCTTGGAGATGGTACGCTCCTGAACCTGAAGGACCTTGATGTCCAGGTTCTTATAACTTACTGTAGGCTTTTCCCTTTCTTCCGGGATCCTGTCCAGGAGCTGGATGACAAGTCCTGCGATGGTGTCGTATTCGTCATCCGTAAGCTCGATGTCGATCTCGTTTTCGAGGTCGGACAGAGTCATGTCACCTGCTACGATAAGGTCTCCGTTGGAAAGCTTGATGCATTCCTGCTCTTCCTCGTCGAACTCGTCGGAGATGTTACCGACGATCTCCTCGACCATATCCTCGATGGTGGCGATACCCATTGTTCCGCCGTACTCGTCAACGATGACTGCCATCTGCATTCCGCAGGTCTTCATCTCATTGAAGAGGGCAGAGATCTTTTTGGTCTCGTGCACGAACAAAGGCTCACGGGTGTATTTGGAAAGCTTGAAGTTCTTGATATCGTTTTCGGACATACCGAGAAGGTCCTTTATGTGAAGAATGCCCACGATGTCGTCTATCGTGTCGTGATAGACAGGGATCCTCGTGTACTTCTCGTTTCTCGCGATCTTGATGACCTCGTCGTAGGTGGAATCCTCGTCGAGGGAGATGATCTTCTTTCTGTGGGTCATGATCTCGGAGACTTCCTTGTCGTTGAACTCGAAGACCTTCTCGATCATCTCTTTCTCACTGTCCTCGATGGAATCGGATTCGGAAGCAACGTCGACCATCATCCTGATCTCTTCTTCCGTAACTTCCTTGTCCCTGCCCTTAGGGTCGATCCTCAAAAGCTTGAGGATGGCGTTGGTGGAAGCCGTAAGAAACTTAACAAAAGGAGTAGCGAGTATTCCGAATGCACGGACTGCGCCGGCAGCCGCGAATGACCACTTCTCAGGATACTTCTGCGCGATCCTTTTCGGAACGAGCTCACCCAGAACAAGAGAGAAGTATGAAAGTACAACTGTGATAAGGACCGTAGCCAGCGGCTGGATCCACGAATGAACGCCCTTCGGATCGATGGCGCCCGCGATAAGGGACGAGAAATTATTGGCAGCAAAAGCAGATGACAGGAATCCTGCGAGGGTTACACCTACCTGGATCGTTGCCAAAAAAGTTCCCGGATTGTCTATGAATTTGATTATCCTTCTAGCACGTCTGTTACCGTCCTCGGCCATCTTGTGCATCTTAGCATCATTAAGCGAAATAACCGCCATCTCCGTTCCTGCGAAGAAGGCATTGATCAATATAAAAATAAATACGACCAGAAGATCCAATATGATCTTTAACACGCCGTCAGGCACTTTAGTCTCCTATCCTTTCCTAATAAAAGAAACACAACTATTTGTAATAAGTCTTTATAGATAATTACCTATTATACATCATCCGTCAATATCTCCAACTAGTTTATTTAAAAGTATGCTTCTTACTTTCTCCGCATCGCCCTTGCCCTTGAGTTCGCGCATGACCTTGCCGACCAGGAAGCCCAGTACCTTGTCCTTGCCCGACTTAAAGTCGCTCACCGCCTTGGCGTTACCGCTGTCAGAGAGGACCTTATCCACCGCATCCGCGATAAGCCCGTCGTCGGTGATCCTTACAAAGCCCCTATTTTCAACGTATTCGTCAGGATCTTCGCCTGATACCGCCACATCTGAAAGAAGCGTCCTTGCCATGCCCGCGCTGATCTTTCCGCTATGAAGGAGCACCGCCGTTTTAGACAGAGCCTCAGGCGTCGGTAATTCTTCCGAAGCTGCGATATGTGTCAGAAGAAGGCTCGCGACCACGTCATTAAGTCCCGATATCTTTGCCGCCTTCTCGAAAACATCCGCCACATCGTCACTTCGGCAGATGACCCTGGAATCCTCATCCCTTAAGCCGAAGTCCTCCATGAATCGCTTCTCCTTCCGGGACGGCAGTTCCGGGATCATGTCCCTTATCTTTCTCGAAAACTCTTCGCTGATGGTTATGTACGGAAGGTCGGGATCCGGGAAATACTTGTAGTCGTCGCTGTTTTCCTTGGTCCTCATCACTTCGATCCTTGAGGTCTCCTCGTCAAAACGCATGGTCTGCTGGGAAATCCTGCCGCCTTTTTCGAGAAGAAGGATCTGACGCTTCGACTCTTCCTCTATGGCTTTGGCGATGGCCTTAAAGGAAGCCATGTTCTTGGTCTCGGTCCTGGTGCCGAGGCTCTCCCCTTCTTTCCGGACGGACAGATTGATATCGGCCCTCATGGAGCCCTGCTCGAGCCTGCCGTCGGTGACACCTGCGGCGCGGAGGTCCTTACGGAGGATCTCCATGAACTCGGTAACCTCTTCGGCTGTCCTGAAATCAGGCATGGTAACGATCTCCACCAGCGGAACGCCGCAGCGGTTGTAGTCGACCACGGTCCTGCCGTTCTCGTACATGAGCTTGGCGGCATCATCTTCCATGTGGACTTCCCTGATCCTTATGGTCTTGCCTGATACCGGGAGGTCGATATGACCGTTAATGGCGAAGGGTTCGTAGAGTTGGGATATCTGATAGCCCTTCGGAAGATCCGGGTAGAAATAGTTCTTACGGTCGAAGCGGGTCTTTTCTGAGATCTCGCAGTTGAGGATAAGTCCCGTTTTTACCGCAGGGATCAGGCACTCCTCGTTAAACACGGGGATCGCGCCCGGAAGGCCCGTACAGATCTCGCAGCAGTTAGTGTTCAGAGGATCGCCGAAGCGGTTTTGGCATTTACAGAAGAGCTTGCCTTCAGTCTTAAGCTCGACATGGACTTCAAGTCCGATCACGGTCTCATACATAGGATTCACCCCGCGCCGTCATGGCAGTCTTAAGGAGCAGTTCTTCTGAGCCCGCTTCACCCATGAGCTGGATGCCTATAGGCGAACCGTCAGGGCGAATACCTATCGGAAAGGTTACGGAAGGAAGTCCCGTGATGTTTGAAAGCACCGTGAACACGTCATCCGAGTATTTGCGCAGCGGATCTTTGTCGTAGTCGGAGACCTTAGGAGCAGCGCCGTAAGTTACAGGCATGAGGATAACTGAGCCCGGTGTAAGAATGCCGTTGATAAGCGAAGTTATCTCCGAAGCGGCGCGCTTGGCCCGCATATAGTATTCGTCGTAAAAGCCTTTGGAGAGGACGAAGTTGCCGAGGCTGATCCTCTTTTTGACCTCGAATCCGAAGCCTTCGCTCCTCTCTTTATACCTGTCGCCGTCGTAACGGCCGAGATTTGAAGAAGCCTCGGCGCAGGCGATTATGTAGTAGCAAGAAAGGAGTACATCAATATATGGCATGTCGAAATGACAGATCTCGGAGGCGCCGTAAAGGCCCAATGAATCCATGATCTTATCCGCGTCATCCGACATGGCTATAAGGTTATCCGGAATGAGAAGTCTTAAGTGATCCGCAGGAGCGGCCTTATATCTTCCCTCCGATATGATATCGAAAATGTATTTGGCATCGCGGGCGTTACGGCATACCGGTCCGATCTGGTCGAAAGACGACGCATAGGCGATAAGTCCGTGGCGCGACACGTTATTGTAGGTAGGCTTAAGACCCGTAAGTCCCATGAATGCGCAGGGCTGCCTCAAAGATCCGCCGGTATCCGAACCCAGCGCGTAGCGGCAAAGGCCTGAAGCGACTGATACTGCGGCACCGCCCGATGAACCTCCCGCGATAAGTTCGCTGTTATACGGGTTTTTGACGGGGCCCGTAAAAGATGTAAGAGATGCGCCGCCCATGGCGAATTCATCCATGTTGGTCTTGCCGCAGATCTTAAGTCCCGCGGCCTTCAGGCGGATGATGGCGTCAGCGTCGTATGAGGCGATATGGTTTTCGAGCATAAAAGAACCTGCCGTGCAGGGAAGGCCTTTTACGAGAATGTTGTCCTTGACGGAAACAGAGTCCGGGGCTGATTCGTATATACCAATGAATGCGTTGAAGATGTCTTTATCAAAGCTCATGGAAGGCTCGTAAAAGAATACATTCCGGGAAACAGCAGAAGCACTGCGCAGGTCGATCTGACCTCCGCTTCTGAAGTCCTTTATCGTCTCGACAAAGAACAGCATCTGCTCGAGAGATGCTTCCAGTTCTTTCTCTTCGGATGATGTGAGAGACAGTTTTCCCAGTTCTAAAACTCTTTTAATGTTTTCCATAGATCATTGCAGTAAAAGACTATTTGACTATACTTCAATTATACTTTTGACAGAGGAAAAAACAAATGAAAAAACTGGTATTACAACTGCTTACGGGATTACTGATCATAGGAGCCCTTCTTGTCGGAATGAAGATATGGTTCCTCCCGAAATTCGTCTACAAGAGAAATGCCAGATCAGCAGAAAAGGTCGTCACTTCGGTAAGTTCCAAAGGAAAGTCCGAAGAGGACGGATATGAAACATATACTTTTGAAGAGGCCTCGAAAAAGTTCACCGTCGATCAGTCGCTCCTCCTCGTAAACAAAGACCACACCATCTCTTCCGATTATCCGGCCGACATAGTCGAGTATAAAGACACGGGAGTACTTATGAATTCCTGCATAATCGATTCATACGCAAAGCTCTCGAAGGCCGTAATGGACGAGACCGGAGACAAGCTCTTTGTCATGAGCAGCTACAGAAGCTACGATGACCAGCAGAGAGTCTTAGAAGAGGAAGGCCCTGAGATCGCGGCGCTTCCCGGAACATCGGAGCACCAGACGGGACTCGCTCTGGACGTTTACATCTCGGAATATGCAGGCGCGGGATTTATCCAGTGCGACGCCGGCATCTTCGTGAACGAACACTGCTACGACTACGGTTTTATCATCAGATATCCGTACGGCGGCGAAGATATAACGGGCTTTGAATATGAGCCTTGGCACATCAGATATGTGGGACTTCCCCACAGCAAGATAATCGAAGAGTCGGGATGCCTTTTCGAGGATTATGCAGAGCTTTTTGAAGTAGGCGAATATAGCGAGTACGACGGCTACCTGATCGGAAGGATGCCGAAGGACGAGATAAAGATCCCTAAGGATTCAAAGGATGTAGTCATCAGCGAAGACGGCCTCGGATATGTTTTCGTAACTATTAAAACAGAGGCGAAATAAGTCGGATGATATTGTCGTAGAGGATATTTCTCCTCTTCATACGAAGCTTAAAGTTCTCAGTCTCATCAGATGACTTTGCGAAAGTGTCGATGAAATCCTTCTTCATGGAAGCGATGGCATCGGGACTCGTGAAGAGCACGCCGTTTTCGAAGTGGAAATAAAGACTTCTGTAGTCGAAATTGATCGTGCCGCAGCAGGCAACCTCGTCATCACAGACGATCTGCTTGGCATGATTGAATCCACCCGAGAATTTATAGATCTTAACATTGCTCTGCGCCAGGAGCGTCGAGTAGGAAAGAGTAGCACGGTAGACTATCTTCTTATCAGGGATCTCCGGGATGAGGATCCTTACGTCAACTCCCCTTCCCGCCGCGAGCGTAAGAGCCGCAGATGTCTCATCGTCGACGATCAGATACGGAGTCGAGATATAGATATACTTCTTGGCAGCGGAGATAACGTTAAGATATACGTTCCTTGCTACAGACTCGGTATCCAGAGGTGTATCGGCGTACGGCTGCACCAGTTCACCGCATTTAAAATCCTCGGCAAGATCAGAAGACTCCAAAAAGCCCTTGATCTGATCCACCGTATCCGTCTGCTTGATCTGGTTCCACATCTCGAGGAAGATCGTCGTAAGATTCTGGGATGCCTTACCCCTGATCTTAATGCCCGTATCTTTCCAGTAGCCGTACGGGTTAACGAGATTAAAATACTCGTCTGCCAGGTTAAAGCCGCCGGTAAAACTGACGACACCGTCAATAACGGTGATCTTTCTGTGGTCTCTGTTGTTCATGAGAACGTTGATAGTCGGCGCGATAGGATTGAAGATCCTGCAGTTGATGCCGCGGTGCTCCATATTCTTAACGAAGTCACGGTTGATGAAGACCATGCTTCCGATCTCATCATAGATAAGACGCACTTCAACGCCTTCCTTTACCTTCTGCTCCAAAACATCCGCGAGTTTGACAAAATAAGTGGAATTCTCGATCGCATGATACTCAAGGAACACGAACTTCTTCGCCTTCCCAACTTCTTCGATGATATCCTTCATGCAGTCGACAGCCTCGGAATAATAAGTGACCTCACTTCCGAAGTGCGCCGGATAATGTGCGATATTGGAAATATACCTGGACTGGTTCTCTATGGACAGATCCTTATTCTCAAAGCTCGCATCATCGTGATTGCAGGCCTCACCCAGTGACCTTATCCAATCGGCTACGCTATTAAAACGCCTGATCTGTCTCTTGTTAAGTTCCGAGTGACCCGTTACAAAGTACAAAGTAAGTCCCACGATCGGAACCGCCAGAAGCAGTATAAGCCACGGAAACTTAAAGGCCGAATTCATGTTCTTTCCGAAAACATAAAGTGCGACGATGACCGCTATGATCGAGAATGCGACAGATATAAAGGAGAAATAACCCTGAAGAAAAATGAGCATGACTGCGATCCATGCGATCTGAACCAATATCGCGACCGCAAAGACCACACCACGTGATATTCCGTTTTTGGTCTTGGTTTTCTTGTAGCTCTCCATTGATCTTCCTTTTCAACCGGAAACGTTATTCTGTCTTTTTCTTCTCCTCTTTAACCTCAGCCTCAGGTTCTTCATCTGCTGCTATTTCTTCAGGAATGTCATCTTCCGATTCGTCAGCATCGTCATTCTTCTTTTTCTTATCGCCTGCGATGGTTGCAATGATAAGACCGATGATCGCAAAGATAGCGACACCGCCTACGCATGCTGCGATGACTCTGGTAGCCATAAGGCCTTTGCTCTCCTTATCCGCACCAACCTTAAGTGCAGAAGTAGCAGATGTCTCGATTATGATATTACCGTTCTCATCAAGCGGGAGGGATTCTCCGACGGTTGCTTCCGTCTCCTCCGTCTCTTCGTCCACCTTGACCGGATCAGCATACTCGTCGTCTGTTCCGAAGTCATGGACTTCCGCATAGAATACAGAATAGATCTCACCACTGGCTAGTTCGCTTGCAAGGTAGTTTCTTTCTGCATCACCCAAAGGCTCCATGCCCAGATATCCCATAACGTGGTATCCGTATGAAGTCTTTACGATATCCATATCGCCGACCTGTCTTGACTCGTCATAAGCCCAGTTCTGGAATTCCTTTACGAACTTACCTTTAACGACCTGATAAGTTGCGCACTCAGATACAGTACCCTGTTCAACAAGTTCTGTTCCCTTAGTAAGGATATCGTCTGTGGAATTACAGGAAGCAAGGAATTCTGTCGCTGCATCAGAAGCTGCAGTATCCATTTCCGGAGTAACAAGTCCGTCTCTCGCCTCGAAAAGGGCATGAACAACGCAAGGAGCCTCTGCCATATCTTCCGGGATCGGGTAGCTGTCTACAAAATCCTCATAGTAATAGTAACGGATAAGGATATCCCTGAAGTTCTGTTCCGTGAATCCCGGACCGTAGTTTACCGAGAGGAACTGATCGAGCGTGAGATTTGCTTCCGTAGCCATTTTCCTTACAGCCTCGACCTGCTCATCTGTCTTCTGATAAGTCCTGTCGGATATCTCGATACCGTATTCCTTACCGAGATCCTGAGTAATATATGTACAAGCAATGGAGATCTCGGCATATGATCTGACCATATCACCGACATTTCTGATCTCAAAGCCTTCAACTTCCATTCCGTCACCGAGCTCGTATGAGAGATCCACAAGACCCTCGCTCGTCATAGGAAGATCATAACCGGTCTTTGCCATGTTATTGAACTCTACAAACTGGTGGATCATGTAGTAGTTCGTCTCATACATAGGGATCTCGATGTCGTCAAAATAATACTGGTGATTAAGGTAGGATCCCAGCTGACTTCCGTATCTTTCCTCGAAAGTCTCGCCTTCTATCACGTATTCACCGTTTTCATTCGTTCCCTGAACTCCGGTTCCTGAAGCCTCAGCCGAAGTCTCGGAAGATATATCCATAACCGTCAGTTCGGATGAGACGGATGATTCTACTTCTGTTTCTGAATTACATGCTGCGATGCCCGTCATCATGGCAGAAACAATCAATATCGCAGCTATCCCTTTCAATCTCTTCATGTCTTACTCCTGTAATAAGCAATTTGGAGTGATTATAACACAACTTCATTATTGTATATATACTTCGCGAAAACCCTTAAACTATTGTAGAATACTGTCATCAAGCAATAAGAAGGTAAACCGCAATGAAGATAATCAGTTGGAACGTTAACGGTATCAGAGCAGTCGCAGGCAAGGGTTTCAAGGATGTTTTGCTCGAAAACGCGCCTGACATCATGTGCATCCAGGAGACCAAGGCAAACATCGATCAGCTCTCTGAAGACATAACCAATATCGGAGATTACAAGAGTTATTTCTACAGTGCCGAGCGCAAAGGCTACTCGGGAACGGCTGTCTATACAAAACTCGAGCCAAAGAACATCGAGTACGGATTCGGCGTCGACAAGTTCGATCATGAAGGCCGAAGCATAATGCTGGATTTCGGCTCCTTCGTCCTCTACAACATCTACTTCCCTAACGGAGGCAGAGGCGACGAGTACGTTAAGTTCAAACTGGAATTCTATGACTGCTTCCTCGACCGAGTTCAGAAGCATCTCAAGAACGGAGTCCAGGTCATCTGCTGCGGCGATGTCAATACCGCCCACAAAGAGATCGATCTGAGTAACCCGAAGGCCAACTCCAAGATCTCGGGATTCCTTCCTGAGGAACGCGCGTATATGGACATTTTCGAGCAGAAGGGACTTACGGATACCTTCAGGATGCTCTACCCGGATAAGGCAGAGGCCTACACCTGGTGGTCCTATAAGACAAAAGCGCGCGAAAGAAACGTCGGCTGGAGAATTGACTACTTCTTCGTTACCGACGCTCTTAGATCCAAAGTTAAGGAATCAAATATGTTGTCCGACATCATGGGATCGGATCACTGCCCGATCTTCATCGACATCGACCTTTAAAGTGCTCTATAGTCGTTGATCGCGACTTCGATGGTATCATCCATGTCGTAATACTTATACTTACCGAGCCTTCCGCCGAAGATGACCTTGTTGTCCTCTTCGGCTTTTTTAGCATATTTCTGATAAAGTTCGTTATTCTTGTCGTTGTTCATCGGATAGTAAGGCTCGTCGCCCTTCTTCCACGTAGCAGGATACTCACGGGATACAACTGTACCCTTACATGTATTGAACTCAAAGTGCTTATGCTCGATGATCCTGGTGTAAGGAGTCTCGGAATCCGTGTAGTTAACGACCGCATTACCCTGATAGTTATCTACATCAGGCATGATCTCAGTCTCAAACCTCAGTGATCTGTACTCGAGCTCACCGAAGCAGTAATCATAGTATTCGTCGATCATTCCCGTATAGACGATCTTGTCAGCCAGAGCCTCCAGCTCTTCCCTGTTCTTCAGGAAGTCTATGCCCAGGCGGACCTCGATACCCTCAAGGATATTCTCCACGAGCTTTGTATAGCCTCCGATCGGGATACCCTGATATGTATCGTTAAAGTAGTTGTTGTCATATGTAAGTCTTACCGGAAGGCGCTTGATAATGAAGCCCGGAAGTTCGGTAGCCTTACGGCCCCACTGCTTCTCGGTGTATCCCTTTACGAGCTTTTCATAGATATCCTTACCTATGAGGTTCATAGCCTGCTCCTCAAGGTTCTTAGGCTCTTCAACCCTGCAGTCCGCCATCTGCTCGTCGATCTTCTTTCTTGCCTCTTCAGGAGTTACCACGCCCCACATCCTGTTGAATGTGTACATGTTGAAAGGCATTGAATAGATCTCACCCTTGTAGTTGGCGATAGGACTGTTCGTATATCTGTTGAATTCTGCGTACTTATTAACGAATTCCCATACTTCCTTATTGCTCGTATGGAAGATGTGCGCTCCGTACTTATGAACATTGATACCGTTTACTTCTTCCGTATAGATATTACCCGCAACGTTATCTCTCTTATCGATAACCAGGCACTTCTTTCCGCTATCTGTAGCAAGCCTCGCGAAAACACTTCCGTAAAGACCTGCACCTACGATCAAATAATCATACTGACTCATAACTATTCACTCCAAACTAAATGATATGACCATTATACACTTTATAATCTAAAAGGGGGTGTCTCGCGCGAAACACCCCCCATTATCATATGCCTTTCAACTCAACAAGGTAGAATATGAAAAAGAGTCATTATTCTTCTTCAGCCTTGCTCTCGGCGATTACCTTCTCGGCAACTTCCGGCGGAGCCATCTCATATCTTACGTGCTCGATGGTGAACCATCCTCTGCCCTGTGTCATTGACTTAAGGTCTGTAGCATAACTTGCCATCTCAGCTGTAGGAACCTCACAGGAAACGACTGTTGCGCCGTCTTCATCAGTACCATAACCCATGATACGGCCTCTTCTCTTACTCATGTCACCCATGATGTCGCCCTGCTTATCTTCAGGGATATGAACACCTACTGTTGAATATGGCTCGAGGAGCATCGGGTTGCCCTGTTCCATACCAGCCTTGAAAGCGAGGGAAGCAGCGATCTTAAATGCCATTTCCGAAGAGTCTACATCGTGGTAAGAGCCGTCTACCAACGTTGCCTTGAGGTTAACAACAGGATATCCTGCCAAAACGCCCTTCTTGACTGCTTCTTCGAGTCCCTTCTGAACTGCCGGGAAGAAGTTCTTAGGAACAGCACCACCGAATACCTTCTCCTCAAAGATGAGATCTTCGGAATCGGATGGCTCGAACTCGATCCAAACATCACCGTACTGACCGTGACCACCGGACTGCTTCTTGTGCTTACCCTGAACCTTAACCTTCTTACGGATAGCCTCACGATAAGGAACCTTAGGAGCGCCGAGTTCTGCGTCAACGTTGTACTTAGCCTTGAGCTTACTGATCAATACTTTGATCTCGGATTCGCCAAGACCGGAGATGACCATCTGCTTTGTCTCAGGGTTTGTCTCTACGCGGAATACAGGATCTTCATCAGCGAGCTTTGTAAGACCGCCCATGATCTTGTCTTCTTCGCCCTTCTTAGTAGGCTTGATGCTCATGGACAAGCAAGGTGTCGGGAAGGATATCTTAGGCATCTCGATAATTCTTGCCTTATCACAGAGAGTATCGTTTGTCTGTGTGATAGCAAGCTTAGCTGCACATCCGATATCACCTGCAGTTACCTTATCTGTAGGGATCTGCTTCTTACCAACCATGAAGAAGAGGTTACTGATACGCTCTTCCTTACCCTTTGTTGCGTTATATACAACAGAGTTAGCCTTGATCTCACCGGCATTGACCTTGAAGATACTGATACGTCCTACGAACGGGTCAGCGATGGTCTTAAATACGAATGCTGCAAGAGGATCTTCCAGCTT
>CADCQX010000393.1 GCA_902803695.1 Oscillospiraceae bacterium | reverse complement strand
TCGCACCAGTCGTAGAAGTATTCTCTGTGTTCTCGAAAAAGCTCCAGGAAGACCTTGTACAGGTCATAAAATTCAAACAGGCCGGGAAGGTGATAATAAGCTTTCAAATTATTGACCTCCCCCTTTTTTTTACTATTATAGCAGACGGATCGGACGAGGACCGCGGGAAGAAATTTATCGAAAAACGATAAATTTTTATTGCAAAACAAGTTTAATCGGTGTATCATAAACTCAAAAGCAGAGAGGAGGACCTGTTATGACAAGAGACGAGAGCGTTGCTTTGGCTAATAAGCTTTTTATCGGATACAGCTTGATCGAGAGAACTCAGGAGAAGATCGACAACAACGAGACTGAGCTTCATAAGATCGATCAGATGACACCCGCGCACTATTCTGCGTTCAGGTACTTTACTCCGTTTTTTGTAGCTTCGATCATTGTCGCAGTTGTGATGCTCCTTCCGACCACGGTCGTCATCTCGATAGCCAATTTCCTCGCACAGTCTACAGGAGGCAATCAGGGCACGGAAGCTGCATATACTATGCTGGCGATCTATATAGTAGTGATCTCTCTTATCCATCTGATCGGCGGTTTTTCGGCAAGAAAAAAGAGCTGGTATATGAATATGCTCGAGGAAGAAAACGTCAATGCCAATAAGAGAAAAGGCGATCGTCTGAGAGAAGAAAATAACGAACTTCGATCAACTCTCGAAACAGCAAAAAAAGATGTGAGCGAATTCGATGATCTTATTCCTTCCAAACTTCGGACCAGCCATAAGATGATGGAAGCAAAAAGACTTCTGCTGTCAGGTAAAGCAGAGGATCTTGCCGATGCAGTAAGATCGATAGCCTGATCAGCCGATATCGTTCAGGATGTAATTAACTACACCGTCTTCTTCGTTACTTCCGATTATTACATCTGCAACCTTCTTAACTTCGTCCATCCCATTAGAAACGGCGCAGGCCACATCTGCGATCTCGAACATAGGCAGGTCATTGAGAGAATCCCCGAAGACCACCACTTTGTCGCATCCGAGCCTTTCCTTGAGTTTCAATACCGACTTAGCTTTTGTCGCATCCTTCGGGCAGATCTCGAGCCAGTATTCCTCCCTGTATGCATCCTTCTGAAAGATGCACTCCCAGCGGTCTGATGTCTTCACTTTGTCGTAATAAGGAGCGAGTTCCTCCTGACTTGCTATGAGAGTTATGTAGGAGATATCACCCTCCCACAGTTCATCCATGGTTTCTACAAATCTAAGTCTCTTATCTTCCTTCGATTTGTAGTATTCGATATAGCCCTGCGACTCAGGACATTTCGGACCTTCCAGAAATATCTTATACATCTTTCCGTCAATATAGACTGAAGTAAAACCGCATCTGTCGATCACAGGAAGAAGACTTCTCAGTTCTTCAATATTCTCCTCACAAAAAAACGCGGTCTCGATCTCCCTGGCGTTGATCTGATCCGCGAATGTCGTTCCGGTCCTCGTAATGACCGGCACCCTGAAATGAATATCCTTCGTTATGTCGTAAGCACTCGTAAACGACCTTGCCGTCGCGTAGGTTATCTTGACCCCTTCGTCGATCAGCCTGTTCATCTCCCTTACGGTAAATTCCGAGACCGTGAGGTCATTTCTCATAAGTGTCTTGTCAAGGTCGGTCACATATAGTGTATCTGCCACGTTTTTTCTCCTTCATATCCTTCTCGAAAACATTTGCTTCAATGCTGCCTATACATTATATCCTTTTATTTCACACATAGAGTTATAATATGGACATCTTAAAAAAGTTTAAGGAGTTTGTTATGGCTAATTTATTCAGAATCAAATGTCCGTCCTGCGGAAAAGTAATCGACATCCCATCCAACACAACGTGTTCCTGCGGATCCCCTCTCGTCCTTCCTGAAGACGGAATGATCGAAGTCTACCGTATTGGTTCTCCGTTCGGAGCAGCGATCGGATTCGGAGTCTATCTTAACGAAGTCCCACTCGGACACCTTGCAAATACAGGTCTTGTCAGGATCCCTGTACAATACGGTCACTATAAGCTCCACATGACTCAGGGCATGAGCAGAAAATGCAAAGATGTTGAATTTGACGTAACTCCTGAAAACAGGATCGCTTATTTCAAGGCTCATCTCAACATGGGATTCTTCACCAACACAGTTGTCATCGAGCCGTCAACTGCAGACCAGATGCCTAAGAACTGATACCCGCGTGTATAAGATCGGAGAGATTTCAAGACTTACCGGCGTTAAAGAAGGAACCGTCAGGTTCTACGAAAAATGTGGCTTTTTGGAGGAAGTCAAAAGACTCCCTAACGGTTATCGCGCCTTCAACGACCATCACATTTTTCAGGTGATGGTCTGCGATATCGTTTTCGACAGTTTCGTAAACAGCCGCATCAGAAAGAGCAGCATGAAACTTATCGAATCCGCCAGAGCCTGGGACAGCAGATCATTCGCCGATTCATTAAGCGAATATAAGACCATCATCAGGACGGATATCCGCCGTACCGAAAAAGCGATAAACATCGCCCTGGACTGGAACTTCGACAAGACAGACGACGGCAAGGTCTATACCAAAAAACAGGCTGCGGAACTGGTGGGAACGACCCCGGAAGCGATCCGCAACTGGGAACGAAACGGACTCATCCCCCAGTCGGAAGCATATAAGAAGAGATATTATTCGGGCGCGGTCCTGGAGCGGATGTACGTGATACGGCTCCTCCTCGATACGGGCTACAGTATTATGGCGATCCTTAAGTTCCTTAACTTTATGGACACCGGCAAAAAGAAAGCCGCGGGAAAGGAACTGACAGATCCTGACGGCTGGGATCTTCAGAGCAAAGCCGACTACTATCTGAAGGCTCTCAACAAAGTCCTGAAGGACACAAAGAAAATAGAAAACCTTGCATTAACACACCACCTTTTGAACTGAGGCTATAATGAGCCTAAAAAGTTCGAGAGGTGGTCTTATTATGAGATGTTTTAAAACGGATATCAGAGAAAGAGCGGGCATGGATCTTTATCTTCTCGACGGCGAAGAAAAAAGACCCATGGTAATAGTCGTACCGGGCGGCGGATACGTCACCGTCTGCGAAGACGAGAAAACGGCTCTTCAGTATAACGCGGCAGGTTTTCACTCAGCGGTACTAAAGTACAGCGTAGCTCCGGACCTGTTTCCGGAAGGATTATATGATCTGGCTGAAGCAGTCAGCACCGTGCGTAAAAACAGCGAAGACTGGAAAGTCGGAAAGGTCATCGTGTGCGGATTTTCGGCAGGCGGACATCTTTGTGCGAACCTTGCTACGTTGTGGAACAACGAGAGCTTTTTCGAGAAGAAAGATGATCACAGACCTGACGGATGTATCCTTTTATCTGCGGTCCTGACGCGAAGGCTGGAGCACTGCAAAAACTTCCTCGATGCGCTGGCGGTAAAGGACGAGTATAAGGAACTGGTGGGCTGCGACGAGATGGTAAATGAGGGTACTCCTCCCGCTTTCCTGTACGGAACTTATGAGGATCAGCTGGGCAATTTCGAGAATGCCCTCTACTACGCGGAGGCCCTGGGAAAGTATAAGATCCCGTTCGAGCTTCATATATTTCCGAAGGGTGAGCACGGCGCTCCATGGTGTGATGAGACGATATGGTCGATGCCGCCGGAGAACAGGTCCACAGACCGCGATTACAGGATGATCGGCCTGTCAGTCGAATGGATCAATGAGATGTGCTAAAATACTTGATCATCACAGAGGTAAGAAGAAATGGCAGATAAGAAATTGGGAAGAAACCTTAAGAAGATGATAGGCTACTACAGGCCTTACATCGGAACATTCATACTGGATATGATCTTCGCGCTCATCGCATCCGCGATCGCGCTGGTCATTCCGCTTGTCGTAAGATACATAACTTCGGAGGTCGTATACTTCGATCCATCTGACGCGAAGACAAAGATAATCCGTCTCGGCATCCTTCTCGTGGTCCTCGTAGTAGCTCAGTTCGGCGCGAACTACTACATCACGAACATAGGTCACGTCATGGGCGCGAAGATGGAATATAACATGCGTTCCGAGATCTTCTCACATTACCAGAAACTGTCCTTCTCGTTCTTTGACGATCAGAAGGTAGGCCAGCTGATGAGCAGGATCACCAACGACCTGTTCGATATCACGGAGCTTTTGCACCACGGCCCGGAGAACCTGGTCATCTCCTTCATCAAGATCATCGGCGCATTCATTATCCTCTTCGGCATCAGTAAATACCTGACGGCAGCGGCTTTTATCCTCCTGCCGGTCATGTTCCTCTACGTCTTCTTTCTTAACCGGAAAATGCGTAAGGCCTTCCGCGAGAACAGAGCCAGGATCGCCGACATCAACTCCAAGATCGAAGACAACCTCTCCGGAATAAGAGTAGTCAAATCATTCGCCAACGAAGACATCGAACGCGCGAAGTTCAAGGAAGGAAACGACGCCTTCCTCAGGACCAAGAAGAACAGTTACCGCTACCTGGGCCTGTTCCAGTCCGGCATGACCGCGTTCATCCTCCTCATTAACGTAGCGGTCATCGTCACAGGCGGCGTGCTGATCTCCGAAGGCCTCGTCAAGATCCCTGACTTCATCGCATTCCTCCTTTACATCAACACATTCACGGAGCCGATCAGGGTCCTCGTGGACTTCACCGAGCAGTTCCAGAACGGCTACACCGGTTTCGAGAGATTCATGGAGATCCTCAGTATCGAGCCTGACATCAAGGACCGTGAAGGTTCTCTTCCTCTCGAAAACGTCCGCGGCGACATCACTTTCGACGACGTCTCCTTCAAATACAAAGACGGTTCCCACAGGGTCCTCCGTCACGTCAACCTCGACATCGAAGCAGGTTCATACACCGCCCTCGTCGGTTCCTCCGGCGGCGGCAAGACAACCCTCTGCAGCCTCATCCCGAGATTCTATGACGTAACCGGCGGTTCCATCAGGATCGACGGCCGCGACATCCGCGACGTCACCGTCAAGAGCCTTCGTGACCACATCGGCATAGTCCAGCAGGACGTCTATCTCTTTGCCGGCACAGTCATCGAAAACATCAGTTACGGAAAACCGGGCTCCACCCGCGAAGAGATCATCGAGGCCGCCCAGCTAGCCAACGCCCACGACTTCATCATGGAACTCCCTAACGGCTACGACACCGACATCGGCCAGCGCGGCATCAAACTCTCCGGCGGCCAGAAGCAGCGCCTGTCCATCGCCCGCGTCTTCCTCAAAAACCCGCCTATCCTCATCTTCGACGAGGCAACCAGTGCCCTCGATAACGAGAGCGAGAACATCGTCAAGGAATCCCTCGAGAAGCTCGCCAAGAACAGAACGACCATCGTCATCGCTCACCGTCTGTCCACCGTCCGTAACGCCGAGCGCATCCTCGTCCTCACGGAAAAAGGCATCGAAGAGAGCGGCACACACGAAGACCTCATGGCCCAAAACGGCATCTACGCCGGCCTTTACAAATGGAATGCGTAAAATAGCCCGTCCTAAATTGCAATCCACGGCGATTTAGCCCTTCTTTTCTTGTGCTAAAATGGACATGTATTTTTTTGAGAATGAGGTGTAAATACATGAACAACCAAAAAATGAGAAGGGTCCTTATCGCGCTCACTTTCACGATGGCAATGGCAGGAAGCTCCCTGATGTTTGCCGCATGCGATTCCAAGGACAAAGACACGACAAGCTCCTCTGCCGCAGCAACAACGACCGCAGATGAGACCGAAGAAGAAACCGAGGAAGAAAACCAGGAAGTCAGCGTTTCTTCCGAAGCTGTTAAAGCCAAGGCAGATGAATTCAAAGACCAGGGCATCGACATCGAGTCTATCGACGCAGATTTCCTTATGGCTGATGAGTCCATCTTCGTTGAAGGCTTCAGAGCGATCGATGCAGACGGAAACGAATACGTATGTGCCCAGTTCACAGATCCTGACGTAGCTTACGATCTTTTCAACAACGTCTGGACTCAGCATTTTGACTCCTACTACGTTTCCAATTCCAATCACAAGACAATGTTCGGCTTCCACGACAACCAGCTTGAAGGTACAGTAGACGGCGACGGTTTCATGGAATATACCGTAACAGGCGGAACCACCCAGAATCTTCCGATGACCGAACCTGAGGAACCGGAAGAGACAATGTATGAGGATTCCGGAGTCCAGGTCTACTACGAGCAGAGCGTCTATAACGGTATGACCATCACAGACAAGACCGGCACCGTACCAAATGCAGGCGAAGGCTTCGAGGCCACATGGGTCAAAGACGACAAACTTGAAACAACCATCTGCTTCAAGTTCGAAGACCCTGATGATGCTATCGATTATGTATACACATACGGACTCGACAACAATTATGAGATCGAAGACGACGGATCCGGAACGTATATCCAGCTTATCGATGAGGCTAACGACTATCAGATCGATTTTATGATCTACCCTGACGGATTGCTGGTAGGTTTAGGATATCAATAAATCTGCTTCAGTTATTTTCGAGGAGATGACTTTACGGAATCACCTCCTCTTTTTTTTTTTTTTTTAATGTTGAAAAACTGACAATTAATATTTTTTTTACAGAATAGTTGTTAAATAGTGAATACAAACTCGCTCTTCGGCATTATAATCAAAATCATTAATTACATCAAAAGTAATTGTCTTTTGATGTGCAAATTTGATTTCTCGGAGGAGGCTGTTGTTATGATTAACAAGGATATTGATAAGTACGATATTAATGACGTTTCCGATCTTCTCTTGGAAAACGTTGATGCGATCGTTGTAGTTGACCCGCTGATCGATGCCTACAAAAGTGTAGTCCGTCGCGGTATGTTCGAGAAATTTCTCAAAGATTCCGGTATCTACCATGACCTTATATTGGATCTGTGGTTCCACTTTAACGAATCAAACGAGAAGGTATCCGGAGACTATCAGATCTTCGCCGATAAGACCGGTGTTTTCAAGACAAAATACAGCCGCCGTCTGAAACTCTATCTCGAGAAAGAAAAGAGCCCTCATCTCGTACAGCTGACAGTATATCCTTTTGATGATGCCAATAAGTACATCTTCGTCATGGATGAATTTAACGATAACGAATCCCTTCAGGAGTCTCTCACCACAAAGAAGATCAATACCATTCAGAACACCTATCTGTTCTCCATGTATATCGATCTCGTGCAGGATACCACCAGCAGTATCAACGTTACCGAGATCTCCGACGACGTTGTTAACTACAACCTGAAGTATTCCGACTGGCGAATGATGATCGTTAACATGATCTGGCCTGAGGACCAGGAGCAGTTCCTCCGCCGTACGGATCCTGAATATCTCAAGAAGCACTTCACTCCGGGAAGAACATCTTCCTACGATTGTATGATGCGTAACCTCGAAGGCAAATACATCTGGGTCAAGCTGACATTCAGCAGAGCGCAGACATATAACGATGAGGATTACAGATTCGTCTTCATGGTCCAGGACATCAACGACAACTCCATGGAATTGATGACAACACTCCAGAGATATGAGGAAAAAGCAATCAAGGATCCTCTTACAGGCGTCCTTAATCACGGTGAGATCGAGACACAGCTCAACAACGCTCTGGCACGCCGCCAGAAC
>CADCQX010000392.1 GCA_902803695.1 Oscillospiraceae bacterium | reverse complement strand
TCAGCCTCACCGCTGGGAATACCGTGATGACGGCACCTTCGTTTATTACGTACAGGAAGGCGATGAGTGGGTTGCTCATAATGACGGCGATTACTTTGTAAACGGTATCCTGCTGTGCACCCGTTGGTTTGACGGTGAAGTTGATAACCGTGAATGGTGGGAGATCAGTATTGACGGTGACACAATGTCGTGGACAGCTCTCAGAGCTAACGATGACGGCACGACTTTTACTGCAACTTTCGAGATGACGCGGGTAGCAGAATAAGTATAGCTTGTCGGGACGGAACACAAAACCGAATTAAACGATCAAAGAGTCTGGCAATTGCCAGACTCTTTTCTTTAGATTATAAAAGCAGCTGCAGCGATCATTTTCCTCCGTATGCTTCCAATGCTTCCTCGTAATATTTCCTGAGCCGGCTTTTGAGAGACTTCGGGCGTAATACCACGGCTTCCTTGCCGAATCTTCTGAAGTAGTCTTCGAGCTGCTGCATCGGCCAGTCGAAAATATAATTGTCGCCTTCGACGGAGGTGACCTGCGGCCTGTTCTTGACGATCATCTTATACAACTTTTTGCCGCGTTCGGTCATTCGGATAACGGCGTGGATATCAGGCGCAGCGGAATGAGGGCTCCTTAATGCTTTCTGCGATAAGCGGTCCTTTATCTCCTTATCGACCGTAAATGTTTCTGATGTAATGAACACATCTCTTAATCTGGAAATCCTGAATGTATGGTCATTGTTGTACTTGCTCGAGTGACAGAGCAGATAGCTGAACTGTTCCTCTTTGGAGGTTGCGATGAGATAAGGCTCAACAGCTGGTTTTGTTTTGATACCGCCTGATGAGAATGTCAGCATTCTGGATTCCGCGATAGCTCTGTTTATAGTTTCATAAGTCGGCTTGAAGATGATCTCTTCACGCTTATTTCTGGGGATGGACAGATAGGATAAGAACATGTCCTTCATGTAGCCTGACATGGAGCAGTCCTTGAGGAGATTGTTCTCGATTATCTTGATTATGCTGTACGAAGGACCGCTGACGGTGAGCGTTATAACGGCGCTTTTGCCTGTGGCGGATTCTTTGTTATTAATGTATGTCTTGATTATCTTATCTGCGAGTATTGAGGCATCTTTGGCCTTAAGGGATTTTACGGAAGTTAACTCATCTAATACATTTGCGAGCAGCTCCTCGTTGTCGTTCCTGTACTGCTCGAAATAGTTTACGATGAGCTCTTTTAAAAACCCGTTGAGGTTTACCGTACCGTCGTTCCTGAAGAATTCGAAGAGTTCCGCGTCGTTGATCAGACGTGTTTTTGTGTCTTCAGATAAGTAGATCTTATATTTCTCGGTCATAGATATAACTCCTGTCAGGGGTTGTGAAAAGCAGTCAAAAACCGCAAAACACCATATTTATTCAATTATATTGGGGTTGTAACTCATAGTCAATCTGCATCTTTAATAACCCCACCGCCCGGGGTACTATAAGGATGCAACGCGAAAGACACGCTCAGCAATCAAGTATCGGTTGGTTTGCAGGTTCGAATCCTGCCTCAGTTGTCAAGGTAAAGACAAAGTGTCTTGTTGAAACGTTGACTAAAAGGTGCATACAGCAACAGGAATGCTCCACGACTTAAAATCGTTAAAGGGGGGCGCAAGCCCCCGGCACCTTGTAAAGGAGAAAAAGGAAATGTTGAAGTTTTTGAAAAGAGAAGCAAATAAGGCTTATACAGCAAACGGCGCAGTATCCAACGCATCCACAAATTCTGACTGCCTGGATCTGTTTGCCACAGCAGGTGCATTGAGAAACGCAGGCGATGATGAGATCATCGTAAGATTTATCAGGGCATTTGCAGAAGACAGGGATATCGCCATGAAGACACTCTTCTTTGCAAGAGACATCAGAGGCGGTCTGGGTGAGAGAAGATTCTTCAGAGTTATTCTGAAGTTCCTGGCCCAGAACTATCCTGAAACAGTTATCAAGAACATCGGTAACATTGCCGAATACGGCAGATACGATGACTTGCTGGTCCTGATGGACACAGGCGTTGAACAGGAGGCAATCGCTTACATAAAGGCGGTTTTAACAGATGACATGAAGTCCATTCAGGCACAGGACTCTGTCTCACTGATGGCCAAGTGGTTGCCTTCTGTAAACGCAAGCAGCAAGGAGACTGTAAGACTTGCGAAGAAGATTGCAAGAGGCATGGGTATGTCTGACGCTGAATACAGAAAGATGCTGTCTTCGATCAGAAACTACATAAAGATCATTGAGAATAACTTGAGAGAGAAGGATTATTCTTTCGAGTATCTGACACAGCCTTCAAAGGCTTTGTTCAAGTACAGAAAGGCGTTTATAAGAAACGACGGTGAAAGATATAAGAAATTTATCTCTTTGGCCAAGACAAACCCTGCTGTTCTGAACACAAGCACACTGACACCTTACGATATC
>CADCQX010000391.1 GCA_902803695.1 Oscillospiraceae bacterium | reverse complement strand
GATGCCGGAGTATACAATGCCGGTAAATATGGACAAACAGGAGGAAAGACATGGCTGCGATTCATGATTTGCTTGCTCAGGTTCAGGATGAGGCGTTGAGAGCCAGACTTGAGCAGGAAATAAACAGACTGTCAAAGACAAAGAAGTTCGGGCTGGTGTTTGAAGAACATCTTCCGGAGTGTACGCCGCTTTATGATATTCCGGTCAAGCGTGGTTCAACTGTGGCAAAGAAAGCCGGTGCAGTCAGCGATATGTATGAAGTAAGCGCCATAAAAGACGGCGTTGCTACATGCTATCACAAGGTGACGGAAGAAAAAGAAGAGATCCCGGTGGAAGAACTGGTATCGGTTGCTCAATTTGGGGAACCGATATATCCGTATCTGAAGCCTATTGACAGTATTTGCAATGCTCCGGACAGCGATCTGTGGCATACATTGATTGAGGCTGACAACTATCATGCTTTGCAGCTGTTGGAATATCTCTATGCAGGAAAAGTGGATTGTATATATATTGATCCGCCATATAATACGGGAGCTAAGGATTGGAAATATAATAATGATTATGTTGATGGTGCAGATGCATATCGACATAGCAAATGGCTTTCTATGATGCAGAAACGATTAAAGATTGCCAGAGGTTTATTGAATCCTGATGGTTCGGTGCTCATTGTCACGATTGATGAAAAAGAGTATTTACATTTGGGGTGCCTGTTGGAAGAAATGTTCCCAGAGGCGAATATTCAGATGGTCAGTACATTAACAGCACGAAGTGGCGCTGCACGATTTAATAGTTTTAGCAGAACCAATGAGTTCATTTTCTTTGTCATGGTAGGAAATTATGTTATCACGCCTATTGAAAATGCAGCATATTCGCAAGAGGGTGAATCAATTCATTGGCGTTCTTTTAGAAGAGGAAATCCTGCAAACATAAGAACATCAAGACCTTCGCAGTTTTATCCATTGTACATTGATGTGAACACAAACAAGATTGTTGAGGTTGGAGATCCAATTACACCAGAAGTTGATAGATTCTCTGTCAAGCAAATTGAAAACTGTGTAGCAGTATTTCCTGTGCGAGATGACGGAACGGAAATGCTGTGGAGTGTTACCCCAAATGCCTGCAAAAATCTTGTAGAAAAAGGATATATCAAGGCAACAAAATACACGCCGGATAAACCTCAGCTTTTCGTGGTGCAATACTTATCATCAGGAACTATTAAAGATATAGAAAGTGGCAAAGTAACGGTTAAGGGATATTCTGAAGATGGAGGAATAATTGCCGAAAATCTTGAATCAAGGAAAGCAATGCCTAAAACTCAATGGATGTTTGAGACACACGATGCGAGAGATTATGGAACAAAAATTCTCAAAAACGTAATTGGTGAAACAAGATTCGATTTCCCCAAATCACTATATGCTGTAAGTGATTCTCTGAAACTGTTCTGCTTGGATAAGCCAGATGCCCTGATTGTTGATTTCTTTGCGGGATCAGGAACAACTCTGCATGCTGTGAATCTGATAAATGCAGAGGATGGAGGAAAGAGAAGATGCATTATGGTTACAAATAATGAAGTTTCGGAGGCTGAAGCAGGCAAATTAGAGGCGGATGGTTTTAAGCCGGGTGATGAGGAATGGGAAAAACTTGGAATAGCAAAGTATGTCACATGGCCGAGAACGGTATGTTCTATCAAAGGAACTGATGTGAAGGGCAATTCGATTCCGGGTGAATACTTAGGAACAGAAACACCAATGTCCGAGGGATTTAAAGCTAATGCAGCTTTCTTTAAATTGGGTTTCTTGGATAAAACTTCAGTTGCGTTAGGACGTCAATTAACAGAGCTGTTTCCTGTCCTTTGGCTTAAGGCAGGCGCTCATGGAGCATGTCCATGTATGGATGACGACAAGGCATATATGAAAGTGCTTCCAGAAAATAAATTTGCAATTCTCATAGATGAAAAGCATTATCAAGAGTTTAACAAAATAGTGCTTGAGCATCCAGAAATTGAGACAATATACATTGTTACAGACTCTGAAGCTGGATATCGAGAAATGATTGCTGGATATGGGGACAAGAATACATTCCAGCTTTATAGAGATTATCTGGATAACTTCCGGATTAATACGGGGAGGTAAGCCATGAAAGCAGAATTATTTCCATTTCAGAAAAGAGCTTTAGGCGAGCTCAGAATGAAATCAGCAGAGGCTGTTTATCGCTACCAGCGTACTCATTCAAAGCAAGTAGTATCTTTTACGGCACCAACCGGAGCCGGTAAGACCATCATCATGGCTGCCTTGATTGAAAGTATTTTCTTTGGCGATGAAGCATATCCGGAGCAGCCGGAAGCAATCGTGGTGTGGCTTTCGGATTCTCCGCAGCTGAATGAACAGTCTAAAGATAAGATTGATCTGAAGGCAGATAAGATTCGTTTGGGACAGTGTGTGACGGTTCAGGATGATTCCTTTGATCAGGAAATGTTCGATGATGGACATATCTATTTCTTGAACACACAGAAGCTTGGAAAGAGCTCCAATCTTACGAAGCACACCGATAATCGTCAGTATACAATCTGGGAAACCTTAGCTAATACAGCTCGTGAAAAAAGTGACCGTCTGTATTTCATTATAGATGAAGCGCATCGAGGAATGCAGGGACGTGAAGCCGGACGTGCCACAACCATCATGCAGAAGTTCCTTAAAGGTAGCCCGGAAGACGGCATTGAGGCTATGCCAGTAGTTATCGGAATGTCCGCAACATCTGCAAGATTCAATGCATTGGTACAGGGTATCGCATCGGATACGCAATATGTGGTTGTGACAACTGATGAAGTCAGAGCTTCCGGACTGCTGAAAGATCGTATCGTGATTTCCTATCCGGAAGATAACACCGGAAATAAAGATATGGCTGTCCTTCAGGCAGCGGCAGATGAATGGAAGGATAAATGGAATCACTGGTATCAGTATTGCTACGAACAGCATTACGCTTATGTGAATCCGGTGCTTGTTATACAGGTGCAGAATGCTACGGCATCTTCAATATCTGCTACGGATCTTGACGACTGTGTTCAGAAGATTGAGGAAAGAACCGGCATCCGATTCCAGGAAGGCGAAGTGGTTCATACCTTTGGCGATGCCAACAATGTTATTAGAGTCAACGGCTTGAATGTGCCTTATGTTGCTCCGTCAGCTATTGCAGAGGATAAACGCATCCGAGTCGTATTCTTCAAAGAAAGCTTATCAACCGGATGGGATTGTCCAAGAGCAGAGACGATGATGTCCTTCCGTCATGCGACGGATGCAACCTATATTGCACAGCTTTTGGGAAGAATGATCCGTACACCGATG
>CADCQX010000390.1 GCA_902803695.1 Oscillospiraceae bacterium | reverse complement strand
TGAGTCCCTTGATAGTGCGCTTCGCAGATTTAAGCGTTCATGTGCAAGATCAGGAGTTCTCGCTGAAGTACGTAAGAGAGAGCACTATGAGAAGCCATCTGTACGTCGTAAGAAGAAGTCAGAGGCTGCTAGAAAGCGCAAGCGCTGATGAGATTTGATTCTTAACGGAACTGTTCACATATGTGAGCAGTTCTTTTTTTGTCTCACTTTTTTTGGTAAAATGTAAACAAATAATTAGAGTGAGATGTTATATATGCTGTTAACGAGCAAGAATTGGGATTGCGCGCTGACCTTGGGTGAGGTTGACGCGGATCAGATTGTGGAGCGTTTGCTCGAATCCCGAGGAATTGATACGGATGGCAAGAAGGAGGATTTTCTTAGCGAGAATCCGTCTGAATGGCACGATCCGTTCTTATTCGTGGATATGCGCAAAGCTGTGGATATTATCGTTGATTCCATGGATAAAGGGGAGAAGATCCTTGTCTATGGAGAGTATGATGCCGACGGAGTTACGGCTACTTCTATCCTTGTAAGGTATTTCAGGAGTCACAATTGTGATGTTGATTATATCGTGCCTCAGAGAGCCGCACATGGTTACGGCCTTACGGACTACATCCTCGAGGATGTTTTGAGAAAGGCTCCGGGCCTTCTTATAACGGTCGACTGCGGAATCTCGAATTTTGATACCATCGAGAAGATCAAGGAACACGGAATAAAGGTCATCGTTACCGATCACCACATGGTTCAGGACAAGCTTCCTTGTGCTGACGCCGTTATCTGTGCCAAGAGACAGGATAATACTTACCCTTGCGTTGACCTTTGCGGCGCAGGTGTTGCTATGAAGGTTGTCGAGGCTCTCGGCAGAGATAAGAGACATAAGGTATTCCCGAGTGTATGGCGTCAGGTCATCGAGCTTTCGGGTATCGCTACCATAGCGGACCTCGTTCCTATAATCGGTGAGAACAGGACTTTGGTCAAAAAGGCATTCCAGAGCATGGAGGAACCGACAAATATCGGAATCCGCGTAATGAACGAGATGCTCCTGGATTCGGGAAAGAAGCCGGATGAGGCATATATCTCCTTTGTCTTCGTTCCTAGGATCAATGCTGCAGGAAGGCTTTATGATTCCTCAGATGCGCTCAACCTGTTCCTCAATGACGACAAGAGTAAGGTCAAGGCGGCTGCCATGGCGCTTACCAAGCAGAATGATGAGAGAAAAGAGATCGAAGCCAAAGTTTTCGAAGAGGCAAAGGCTCAGATCGAGAATAGTAACAGACCAGAGGAATGGCTTCTTACAAATACAAAGGGACCGATCGTGGCTTACGGCAAGGATTGGCACCAGGGGGTCCTGGGAATCGTGGCAGGTAAGCTCTCGCAGCATTTCAGGAGAAGTGCGATCGTATTTACCGATGACGGTCTTGATACAGAGAACGTTAAAGGTTCATCCAGAGCATACGGCGAATTCGACATATATCACGCGATCGAGAGTGCTTCGGAGTATTGCGTAAACTTCGGAGGACATAAGAAGGCCGCAGGTCTTGTCCTCAAGAAGAAAGAGATCGGCAAGTTCATGAGAGCTCTCGAGGAATATGCCAGAAATCAGGCTGATGAAGAGGATCAGAGAGATAACCTTAAGATCGATGCGGAGATCCCTGCTTCATGTATTACCATGAAGATCCATGATGCTCTCCGTAAGTTATCTCCGTTCGGCCTCGGCAACGGAAAGCCGGTATTTGTCACAAGGAACCTGTTCCTCGCGAATATCCAGTTCATGAGCGACGGTGCGCATATAAGGCTCGACCTTTACGACACGGAAAATGATCCGGACATGAAGAGGGTTATATCAGCCGTAGGATTCGGTATGGGTAATTATTCATCCATCCTTAAGGTCGGCGACAGGCTTGATATCGCATATACGATGAACGTATTCAATCTTTGGGGTAATGATACGTTAAGTTTGCATCTGTCGGATCTAAGACCAAAGATGCCGGATAACATTATGTGGGAAAGACCTGAGATACTTGAGAAACTTTATGAGAGCGGACTTGCGCCTAACATGATTGCAAAGCTTCAGAAGGGCACGGATCCTGCTTCTTTGATACCTACATCCGAACATTATGCGGATACATATAAGACCATCAGGGATATGTTCGGAGTCGGTATATCGATCATAGATTCAATTTATCTCGCGAGAATGATATGCATCAAGACCGGAAATGAGATCACTCCTTTCCAGGTCCTTCGTTGTCTGGATGTGTTCTCGGAGGCAGGACTTATCAAACTCGGCAGATTCTCGTATGACCGTGTCTGCCTCAGTCTGTCGGAAGTCAAGGGAAAAGCAAATCTTCAAGAAACAGTCACTTATAAGAGGTTGAATAGCAATGTCTGATATCGAAAAACATGAGCTCACTCCTGAAGAGATCGAGATAGAGATACAAAAAGAGATGCAGTACCTCAGGGATACGGATGACGTACCTGAGATACCGGAAAATATCGCCGAGCGTTTTAGCGACCTTATCAAGTCGTATGAGAAGTATGCGGGAAAACTCCATGAGAGTGCGGAAGTTTTCGAGAATGATATGCACATGATACGTGAGGCTTATCTATTTGCGTATAAGGCACACAGGAACCAGAAGCGTAAATCCGGTGAGCTTTATATCATCCATCCTATTGCCGTCGCGCAGATCCTTGTGGAATTGGAAGTCGATGCGGAAACGATCGAGGCTGCGCTTCTTCATGATACTGTAGAGGATACGGTAGTCGATATCCATCTCATAACCGAGATCTTCGGTGAGAACGTGGCATTGCTGGTTGACGGCGTTACCAAACTCGGTAAGATCCCGTATGTTTCCAAAGAGGATATCCAGGCAGAAAACGTACGTAAGATGTTCGTAGCCATGGCGAAGGATATCAGAGTCGTCCTTATCAAACTCGCGGACAGACTTCATAACATGCGTACAATGAAGCACCAGTCTCCTGAAAAGCAGATCGAGATATCAAGAGAGACATTGGACATCTATGCTCCTTTGGCACACCGTCTTGGTATCTATAAGATCAAATGGGAACTGGAGGATCTTTGTCTTAGGTACCTTGATAAAGATGCTTATTACGAGCTTGTCGGTATGATCTCTTCAAAGAGATCCGAACGTGAGCAGTTCATGGCGGATGTTGTTGCCGAGATCAGCGCTAAGGTCAAGGAATACGGAATAAAGCATGTTGAGATCGAGGGAAGGCCTAAGCACTTTTACAGTATCTACAACAAGATGAAAGAACAGAATAAGACACTGGAGCAGATATATGACCTGTTCGCGTGCCGTATCATCGTTGAGACATTGACGGACTGTTATACGGTCCTCGGTATCGTTCATGAGATGTATCAGCATATTCCGGGACGATTCAAGGATTATATCGCCATGCCGAAGCCAAATATGTACCAGAGTATCCATACGACGGTATTAGGTAAGGGCGGAGTTCCGTTCGAGATACAGATAAGAACATTTGCGATGCACAGGACTGCCGAATACGGTATCGCTGCGCACTGGCATTATAAGGAAGCAGGTAATTCCGAAGTATCGAAGTTCGACCAGCTGGACAGCAAGATGAACTGGATCAGACAGATCCTGGACAGCCAGAAAGAGACCAAAGATCCTACGGACTTTATGGATGTCTTGAAGAGCAATCTTACTCCGGATACGGTTTATGTCTTTACTCCTAAGGGAGACGTCATCAACCTTCCTAAGGGCTCCTGTCCGATCGATTTCGCATATAACATCCACAGCGGTATCGGTAACCACATGCACGGCGCCAAGGTCAACGGAAGGATCGTACCTCTTTCATATGAACTTAAGAACGGAGATATCGTCGAAGTCCTTTCTTCAGATAAGATCCACGGACCTTCAAGAGACTGGGCGAAGATGGTAAAGACTGCTTCGGCAAGAAGTAAGATCAATGCATGGTTCAAGAAAGAATCCCGTGCGGAGAACATCGCCGACGGTCGTGAACTTCTCGAGCGAGAGATGCAGAGAAACGGCTTTTCGCCTCAACAGCTACTCCTTCATAAGTCACTCGAGGGAATATTCCGTAAGTACAGTTATTCAAATCTTGAAGATATCTATGCCGCTATCGGTTACGGCGTACTGACTCCGGGAAAGGTTTTCTCGAAGCTTCGTGACGAGTATATCAAGTCTCTTCCTGAAGAAGAGAGAACAGCCATGGGCTACAGGATCAACTCTGCAGGTCAGGTTCTCTATACTCCGTCGGAACTTGTCGAGGACATAGGTAAGAACTCTCTTGTAGGTCTTCCGAAGAACCTTACTCAGCAGTCCGGTTCAAGCTACAAGCCGTTGGTCAAGAGAGTACAGGAAAAGAAGACAAAGACCAGTACGGGAGTCATCGTTGAAGGACTCGAGAACTGTCATGTCCATCTTTCCAACTGCTGCCATCCTGTTCCGGGTGATGAGATCATCGGATACGTTACACAGACAGGCGGTGTCGGTATCCACAGGACCAATTGTGCGAACATAATCAACCTTCATAAGTATGCTTCACGTTCCCCTAAGGATAAGGAGCGTGAGAACAGGCTTATCAAGGTGCATTGGGATAACTACAGCCCGACTGATATCTATGAAGTCGAGATGAAGATCGTGGTAAGTGACAGACGTTATATCCTAAACGAGATCACCAGCGCGATCAGTGAGGAGCATGTATTCATCAGCTCCATCTCGAGCCAGTCCAAGCCTGATTTTACGGCTGTCATCAATCTCGTTGTCGAGGTAAGGGGACAGACTCAGTTCGACAGGCTCATCGGAAGGATCAAGAGTATCAAAGACGTTATTAGTGCGGGTAGAGCATAAATTGTACTTGATTTTTGATATATATGGACTTGACCATTTATTATAATATCTGTGTCTTGTCTATAGGGGGTTAAAATGATAAAAACACTTGCTAAGCAGATCAAACAGTTCAAGAGTGCGTCCATCGTCACCCCACTGTTCATGATATTGGAAGTTTTTTGTGAGATGGCGATACCTTATCTCATGGCTTCGATAGTTGATGACGGTATCAATAAGGGCAACCTTAATCATATCTACAGCATTGCCGGCGTAATGGTATTGGTTGCGCTGGTTTCACTCTTTGCAGGAGCCATGGGCGGTAAGTTCGGTGCACGTGCTTCCGCAGGTTTTGCACATAACCTCAGAGAGGCGATGTTCTATAGGATCCAGAAGTTCTCCTTCAAAGAGATCGACAAGTATTCCACAGCAGGTCTCGTTACCCGTCTTACAACAGACGTAACGAATATCCAGAATGCTTATCAGATGATCCTTCGTATGCTCGTAAGATCCCCTATGAGCCTTATCGCTGCTATGATCATGGCATTCTTCCTTAACGCCAAGATAGCTTTGATCTATCTTGTAGCAGTAATCTTCCTGGCTATCATCCTTATAGCTATCATGCTCCTTGCCATGAAACACTTTAAGGTCCTTTTCGAAAAATACGACAAGATGAACGAGTCTGTTCAGGAGAACGTAGCTTCCATCAGAGTCGTTAAGTCTTTCGTAAGAGAAGACTACGAAAAGAAAAAGTTCAATACGGCATCCAACAACATCTATAAGCTTGCTGTTGCTGCCGAAAAAGTTTTGTCATTCAATAACCCTGCGATGGTACTTACCACCAATGCATGTATCCTCTTGATCTCCTGGTTCGGTGCTCATCTCGTTGTTTCAAACGAACTTTCCACAGGTGATCTTTTGGCACTCTTAAGCTACTGTATGAACATCCTCATAAGCCTGATGCTCCTCAGTATGGTATTCGTTATGATCACCATGAGCTCGGCTTCCGCGAAGCGTGTCGCTGAGGTCCTTGAACAGGAAAGCTCCATCGTTAATCCTGAGAACCCTCTTACTGAAGTTAAGGACGGTTCCATCACATTCAAGAACGTAAGCTTCAAGTACTATGATGATGCAGATACTTATGTTCTCAACGAAGTCGATCTGAGCATCAAGTCCGGTGAGACGATCGGTATCGTCGGAGGAACCGGTGTAGGTAAGAGTACATTAGTTAATCTCATAAGCAGATTCTATGATGTAAACTCCGGTGAAGTTATAGTCGGCGGTTCCAACGTTAAGGAATACGATCTTGAAGTCCTCAGAAATAACGTATCCATGGTTCTTCAGAAGAACGAACTGTTTACGGGAACCATTTTCGAGAACCTTCGTTGGGGTGATGAAAATGCTACTGACGAAGAGTGCATCAACGCATGTAAGATCGCTCAGGCAGATGAATTCATCAGTAATTTCCCTGAAGGTTACAATACAAAGATAGAGCAGGGTGGTACCAACGTATCCGGCGGACAGAAGCAGAGACTTTGTATCGCCAGAGCCCTTCTTAAGAAGCCGAAGATCCTTATCCTCGACGACTCCACTTCTGCAGTTGATACGAGTACGGACAGAAAGATCAGGGAAGGTCTTAAGAACGACAGACCTGATATGACAAAGATCATTATTGCTCAGAGGATCTCATCAGTTAAGGATGCCGACAGGATCATCGTTATCGAAGATGATAAGGTTACGGCATTTGCTACTCACGATGAGCTTCTCAAGATCAATGAGACATATGCTTCCTTGTATGAGGCACAAACGAGCGGAGGCGGCGACTTCGACGAAGCCAAGCTCAACAGCAAGGGAGGTGAGGAGTAATGGCACAGCCTAAACAGGTTAAGATGGGACAAAGAGGAAGAGGTCCTATGCCTAAGATAGAGCATCCTTTCAGGATCCTTAAGAGGATCTTCGGATATACGTTCAGATGGTACTGGCCACACTGGATCTTCGTTGTATTGTGCGTATTCGCAAGTACATTCTCTAGTGTTCAGGGAACCATGTTCATGAAGTCATTGATCGACGACTATATCGTTCCTTTGACTAAGCAGGCGACACCGGATTTCATGCCGCTCCTCTATGCGATCTTAAGGGTTGCATGTTTCTATCTCTTAGGTGTCATCGCGGCATTTGCACAGGCAAGGCTTTTGATGTACATAACTCAGGGTACGCTCCGAAATTTAAGAGACGAGCTTTTCAATAAGATGGAAAGTCTCCCTGTAAGTTACTTTGATACACATGCACACGGCGATATCATGTCCGTTTATACGAATGATATCGATACATTAAGACAGATGATCTCTCAGAGCCTTCCGATGCTGTTATCGAGTGTTGTTACTGTTGTGAGCGTTCTGTTGAGTATGATCATCCTTAACTGGCTTTTGACATTGATCACTATCTCGATGGTATTCGTAATGCTCTTCTGTACTGCCAAGTTAAGTGCTGCTTCAGGTAAGAACTTTGCGATCCAGCAAAGAAGCCTGGGTTCCGTTAACGGTTATATCGAGGAGATAATGACAGGTCAAAAAGTCGTTAAGTCTTTCTGTTATGAAGACAAGGCGATGGAAGAGTTTATAAAGCGTAATGACGAGCTTTACGTAAGTGCCGACAAGGCTAATACATTTGCAAATATCCTTATGCCTATCAATGCCCAGCTCGGTAACTTGAGCTATGTTATCTGTGCTCTGGTCGGAGGTATATTCGCCATCAAGGGTATCGGCAGTCTGACGCTTGGTGCACTTGCTAGCTTCCTTACGTTCAACAAGCAGTTTGCTCATCCTATCAACCAGATCTCCATGCAGCTCAATGCCGTAATGGTTGGTCTTGCAGGCGGACAGAGAATCTTCGATCTTTTGGATCAGGTTCCTGAGACGGACGAAGGTTACGTCACTTTGGTAAATGCCAAGATGGTCGACGGCAAGCTTACCGAGTGTGAAGAGAGAACCGGAATGTGGGCATGGAAGCATTTCCATAAGGCTGACGGAACAACTACTTATGTTGAACTTAAGGGTGACGTTGAGTTCCATCAGGTAGACTTCGCTTATGAAGAAGATCATCCTGTACTCCACGATATCGATCTTTATGCCACACCTGGTCAAAAGATCGCGTTTGTCGGTTCAACAGGTGCAGGTAAGACCACGATCACGAATCTCATCAACCGTTTCTACGACATCGCTGACGGTAAGATCAGATATGACGGTATCAACATTAACAAGATCAAGAAAGATGATCTTCGTCATTCTCTCGGTATTGTTTTGCAGGATACACACCTGTTCAGTATGTCGGTTAAGGAGAATATCAGATACGGTAAGCTCGATGCGACGGATGAGGAAGTTTATGCAGCAGCTAAACTTGCCAATGCCGATGCGTTTATCAAGCATCTGCCGCAGGGCTACGATACGGTCCTTGAAGGAGACGGTGCCAACCTTTCTCAGGGACAAAGACAGCTTCTCGCTATCGCGAGAGCGGCTATCGCGGATCCGCCGGTACTTATCCTTGATGAGGCTACAAGTTCCATCGATACACATACCGAGTCTCTTGTACAAAGAGGTATGGATAAGCTCATGAAGGGCAGAACGACATTCGTTATCGCTCACAGATTGAGTACGGTCAAGAATTCAGATTGTATCATCGTTCTTGAAAAGGGTCGTATAATCGAGAGAGGAAATCATGACCAGCTTATCGAGAAGAAGGGCAGATATTACCATCTCTATACAGGTAATACGGCTCAGAGCTGATATACTAATACGGAGGAAAAGTTTATGTATGACATAATCATAGTAGGCGCAGGAACGGCAGGCCTTACAGCTGCTATATATGGAAGACGTGCAGGAAAGTCCGTTATTGTCTATGAATCAGAGACATACGGAGGACAGATCATCAATACTCCGGAGATCGAGAATTATCCGGGTATCAAGAATGTTTCCGGATATAAGTTCGCTACTGATCTTTATGAGCAGGTAATAGCTCTTGGAACTGATTTCGAATACGACAAGATCGTTAAGATCGAAGGAAGTTTTGAAGAGGGTTTTAAGCTCACGACTGAATTCGGCAAGACATGTGAAGGTAAGACCATTATCCTAGCTTGCGGAGCAAAGAACCGTCATCTCGGTCTTCCTATGGAAGAGAAACTTCTCGGAAGAGGAATCTCCTACTGTGCAACATGCGACGGAGCATTCTTTAAGGGTAAGAACGTAGCCGTAAACGGCGGCGGAAATACGGCTTTGGAAGATGCAATCTATCTTTCCGGTCTTTGCAATAAAGTATATCTGATCCATAGAAGAGATGCTTTCAGAGGCGAGAGTGCTCTTGTTGATATCGTAAGACAGACGGCCAATATCGAGCTTGTTTTGAATAGCACTGTAAGTGAACTTAAAGGCGAGAAGAAACTTGAAGCTATCACGGTAAAAGATACTGTTACTTCAGGTGAAAGAGATATAAGTGTTGATGCTCTGTTCGTTGCTATCGGACAAGTTCCTTCAAACGAGCCTTTCGCTGGTCTTGTGGAACTCGACCAGAGCGGTTATATCGTTGCAGGTGAAGATTGTAAGACGAATGTAAAGGGTATCTTTGCAGCAGGAGACGGAAGGACGAAGACACTTCGACAGCTTACAACTGCAGCTTCAGACGGAGCGATAGCAGCTGTTGCCTGTTGTGATCTTATTCTTCATGAGAATCAGTGATCTTCTCAGGTTTTTTCATGAACTTATTCAATACTCGCGACAAGAACGCGAGTATTTTTTTGTCCAATTCGAAGACCTTCATGACCTGAATAACGATGATCATGACTGTAGGTCCGAGAAGGAATCCGATAGCTCCCCATACATATACGCCGATGACCATGGCGATGAGCATGAGAAGAGGATGGAGTTTCATGGATTTTCCGAGGATCAATGGCTCGATTATGCGTCGGATGACTGTCATTATGGCCATTCCGACAAGAACGATTATCGCACCTTTGATATTTCCCTGAAGAGCCAGATATATGATGACAGGCCACATTGTGACCGCAATACCGAGAACAGGCAGGAAATCGATCACGCCTGTGATCAGGGCTATGATAAGAGCATATTTTACATCAGCCAATACGAAGATCAGATATGCTTCAACTGCAGTGATAAGAAGGAGCGAGAAGTATCCGCCAAGTACTCTGAACAATGTAACCGACAGATCATTGATAAGAGAGAAAGACTTCTTACGGAATGATTTATGCGGGACGTTGTTAAGGTAGAACTTGGTAACCTCAGGTCCGTCGCTGATGAAGTAGTATCCGCTGAGGATAACACAGATTATGGAGAAGAGAACTGCAGGAAGACTTCCCACAAAGTTCCAAAGAGCTGTTACGAGCTTAGACAGTAATGACGGGACCGCTTTGATAAGGTTGTTGGCCCACGTATCGAGATTGCTCTTTATGAGATCTACGATATCCTGACTTAAGAATCCGCCGTTCTCAACTGATAATTTATTAAGGTTAGCTGCTCTTCTGATCGAATCGAAATCTAAGCCCTCTGACATCTTGGAAAGTGCTATAACGGCATTTGTAGCCTGGGACAGTATTCCGAGGATACAAAGTGCGCAAAGAAGGAATACCAGGATGAGAAGGATTATATAGACGACTATCGATACTTTGGTCTGAATGGATTTGGACTTCTTCTCGCCGTTTGGGTGCAGGAGCTTATAGCCCAAAGTTTTCTGCTTAGCAAGATCCACTTTCTTAGGCTTTTTGATGTGCTTGTTTCTGCCTAATGCCTGGCTGATCGGCTTTGCGATCGTATAACTTGTCTTGGCGAGGATAAATCCGATAAGGAACGGGATCAATACAATGGCAAGTTTCGCAAAGAAATAGATAACGACACAGCCGATAGCGATGATCAATATGTATTTGATCATGCTTATGACCGAAGCTTTATCTCTCTCGTATCTTTCTTTGCTATCCATCGTCTTATCCTTTAAGATATATTACCCACAAAGTGACGAATATTATTATCGCACATATCAAAGACAAATTCACCCCTGATATGATCGAAGGCTGATCTGAGGACTCTTCTCCGTTGATCGATACATCCGTGTCATATGATGCCTTGAAGTCGTTCAGTGTTTTCGCGAAGAAAGCAAGGAGGATGACTCCCACAAGGAATGCCGGCATTGATGAATAGAAGTAGGTCGAATCAATGTCGGAGTGGACCTGGACCATTGTAATATCAACGCTTTTAACAAATCTGCTGAAGAACATATCCGTAAGTCCGGCACCAAGTAAAGCGACAAATGGTGACCAGATGTTTCCGGTCCTGTCACGAAGGAAACAAAGCCAGATGCCGACTATGAAAAGTGCTATAAAGTCGATGAAATTCAAGGAAAAAACTGCAAAGAAAAATGCAACAATGATCGCTGCTATCTTCTTGTCTTTTTTTCGAAAACATGCCCACATGAGACCCGTGAAGAAAATGGATATTCCAAAAGAAGGGATGACCGTTCCGAAGAAATATCCCGCGACCTTTTCTACTACATCCCCCGGGGTGTTTACGAAAAAGAACGAAGGGAATATAAGGCTTCTTCCCATCCTGAGCCAAAGCCATGTGAAAAGGTTGTGGATCGGTGTCTTTATGAGAAAGATGCCGATACCCGAGATGAATGACAGGAGCATCGGTCCGATACCTGTGTAATGACCTACGGAATCAATGATAACGTTGGCCTTGTTCTTTTTTTTGTCTATGAACAGGATCGCTGCAGGTGCTACGAGAGCTAATGCAACGAGTAAAGGCATGGTCAATGCAGATCCCAGTAGCGAAGTGAATGATAACGGAAACTCTTTACTGATCGCCATGGATCTGAGGATATAGACTATCAGAAGTCCCAGCGAACAAAGAAAAAGGGAATATCCCCAGTTGATCGTTACAGGAAATCCGAAGTGGTGTTTGATTACTTTAAATATCTTCTTCAGCGTCATATCGGATCCCTCTTTTTAGAAGTAAAC
>CADCQX010000389.1 GCA_902803695.1 Oscillospiraceae bacterium | reverse complement strand
TCTCTTCTTATGTCTCAAAGGTTATAATCTTATTATCGAACACTATGAGGTTACTATGTCGATAAGTAAGAAACGTTTCAGCGTAAGTGCTTTTTTGGCTTCGTTGTTTTTTATCTTTGTCACTGTTTTGGGCATCTTCAGATTTGAACAGGCCCTCGTGAGCGGTGACAGTCTTCCTCTGACCAGTGTTATCAACATCGCTGCTGACATTGCCTGCATGGCTTTGGGATATGTTCTGTTTATCTGCTGCGTCATTGATAAGGCCAAGAATGAGGACAACCTTAACTACTATCTCCTCATGCTGTTCACGACATTCTGCGGTGCGTTTTTGGATGAGATCTGTTGGCTTGTTGACGGCAACATCAGCCAGATGCATCTGAATTTGATTGCCAATACGCTCTATTACATGGTAGCTCCTGTTATGGCGTATCTGTTCTGGCGTTATGTAGTTACATATCTCGGAGTAGAACATAAGCATATCAGGATTCTCGACAAGATCCTGTCAGCCGCACTCATGCTTGACGTAGTATCGATAGTCTTCAATGCTTCATTCGGATACTATTTCTTTATAAAAGGCAACGGCTTCTACGAGCGCACACCTTTCTATCTGATATCACTGATCTATCCTTATGTAACGATAATCCTGACACTGGTACTCGTTATACTGGCAAACAAGAGATTCAAGGATTTCCAGATCATTGCGTTATTCCTGTACGCATTCTTCCCGGTAGTGGTAGGCGTGATCTCGATCTTTACTTACGGATTGTCTCTGTCATCTCCGGTAATCATGCTCGTTCTGCTCCTGATGTATTGTGTACTGAACGTAATCCAGAGCCGCGAGAGGACGGTTACGGATAACGAGCTTGAGATGGCCACGACCATTCAGGTCAATATGCTGCCGCATGTTTTCCCGGCATTTCCAGACAGAAACGAATTCGATCTTTATGCGTCCATGACACCGGCGAAAGAAGTAGGCGGTGACTTCTACGATTACTATATGCCTGACGACGACCATCTGGTAATCACCATCGCTGATGTATCAGGCAAGGGAATACCTGCAGCACTGATGATGATGGTCACAAAGACGATCATCAAGAACAGAGGTCTGACGGATCATGAGAACTGCGGAAAGATCCTGGCTACGGTCAATGACCAGCTGTGCGAGAGTAATGACATGAACATGTTCGTTACTGTATGGATCGGCGTTCTTACCATCTCAACAGGTGAACTCAAATACGCAAATGCCGGTCATGAATATCCTGCTATCTTAAGAGCCGGCGGCAAGTTCGAACTTATCAAGGATAAGCATTCCCCGCCGATCGGATGCATGGAGGGAATTCCATACAAAGAGCAATCCATGACTCTTAAGCCTGGTGATGTCATTTACATTTATACGGATGGAGTTACTGAAGCAAACAACGCAAAAAATGAGCTGTTTGGAGAGAAACGGATGCTCGAAGCACTCGATCTCCCGTGCGACGGTGACATGATGGAACTTGACCATAACGTCAGGGCAAGTATAAGCAGCTTTATCGGAAATACACCGCAGTTTGATGATATTACAATGCTTAGCCTAAAGTATAATGGTAGCCGGGCTTTGAACAATACTGCTGAGTCTGAACCGGAAGTGCAAACAGCTAAGGGAGACAAAACCATGAAAAAACTCAGTGTCAAAGCAGATGTAAATTCTTTGGGTGAGGTCCAGGCTTTTGTGGATCAGATCCTTGAAGAGAATGAATGCCCGATGAAAGCTCAGATGCAGATAGATATTGCTGTTGAAGAACTTTTCGTAAACATTGCGCATTATGCATATCCTTCAGGCGGGGGTGATGCGATAATCGAAGTGGATACAGATTCAGATGCTGAATGTGTTAAGATATCATTTGAGGATCAGGGTGTACCTTACGACCCGCTCAAGCACGAAGATCCTGATGTCACGCTGTCTGCGGAGGACAGAGATATCGGAGGACTCGGAATCTACATGGTAAAGCAGTCGATGGATGATATGTCATACGAATATGTTGATAATAAGAACCGGCTGACCATAACAAAGAAAATAAGATAAGAAAATAAAGTAATGGAGGAACTAACAATGTTAGACATCAAAAAGGAAGCTAACGGCAGCACTCTCAGGATCGTTCTTGAAGGCAGACTCGACACAACTACTTGCCCTTCTCTTGAAGCAGCACTTGATGGTGCACTCACAGGTGTAACAGACCTCAAGTTTGATTTTGAGAAGCTTAACTATATCTCCAGTGCAGGTTTAAGAGTTCTCCTCTCATCCCAGAAGATCATGAATAAGCAGGGTAAGATGGTTATTTCCAATGCATCTGCTGAAGTTAAGGAGATCTTCGATGTAACCGGATTCTCCGATATCCTTACGATCGAGTAAGAACCATTTCAAAAGAACAATTACTTGACGCGGGCGGTCATCAGCCGGAAGACGGCTGTTGCCCGTTCTTGTCATATGTGATATATTACCGTTTGAAAATACTTT
>CADCQX010000388.1 GCA_902803695.1 Oscillospiraceae bacterium | reverse complement strand
GTGATGGAGTCACTGGATGCCTTTGAGAAACGACGAAGCCTTGTAGCTACGAAGATCCAGTTGGCTGCAGTACCAAGTGCGAGACCGATACCGATCCAGACCTGTCCCATACCGAATGCGAAGATTGAACCAGGGAAACCCATCAGAAGCCAGCCGCTCATGTCCGATGCCTGCGCACTCATAGCAGTTACGAACGGACCCATGTGACGACCGCCAAGGAAATACTCTTTCTCGTCCCCGCCCTTGCTCTTCACGAAGAAGTAGATTCCGATAGCAAGCACAACGACGAAATAGAGTATAAATGCAATGATCTTGTCCATATTTATACTCCTTTGCAATTCATAACATAATTATGATTTACCACAATGAACCGCAAAAAACAAACGCCGCACGCGTTTTCGGGCAAAAAAGAGAACTGCCTTACGACAGTCCCCGTTAAGTAAGATTATTTAGCCGGGAATCCCAGCTTCTTGGCGAACTTCTTCGCATTCTTTGTCGAATCCTTACCGAAAGCAGATATCTCGATCACCATGTCATCTGCGTAATACATCGCAAGGTATGTATCTTCGTCGCTTGTATCGATGCAGTAGCCGTTCTTGCCTTCCTTGTAGTTTCTGTACTTCTTGTCGATGAATGAATATGCCTCATAGTAATGGCTGAAATATTCATCTGCCTCATCAGCATCATCGAAAATGTAGTACGACACATATACGTCCTCATCATCGTCATGCTCGGAACCTCTGAGATAGTAAACATCCTCGTAAATGTACGGATCATCAACATCCTCGTAATTGGTTCCCCTGAGTTCGTACTCTTCATGCTCGTAACAGTCGCCTCTCTTTATTCCCAGCTGGGTCTTCATTACGTCTCTGATCTTGTCTTCATCGACCTTCTTGACCATGTTGCCGCATCCTGCGAGCGATACGAGCATGACTCCTGTAAGTACGACTGCTGCGATCTTCTTGAAATACTTCATAACTTTACCCTCCTCAATTCAGAACACTATGAGCTTTTTCCCGACTCACAACTGCATGATACCATGCAGATTGAGTAAATATTCAATAAATCGGGCTAAAATAGAGGGTTTTATTCATGTTTCTGTATTTTTATTCATTCCGAGTGTTTTCGAAAACGATAAAAAAGACCGGCCCGCTTACGCGAACCGGCCGGTTGGTCTTGAAAAATCAGAAGTTGCTTCCGATAGCAGCTACGATAACAAAGAAGAATACACAAACGAGGTAAAGCATATAGATACCGTATATGACCGTCGTTCCGATTCCGAGATAGATCGCTGCACGGCTTAAGCAGGAACATGTCTTGATCTTAGGTGTATGCGTTCCACCCTGTGCGAGATAATCAAGAATATTCTGTCTGTTTTTCTTAGCCTTGAAGATAGCTATGATGCTCGCTACCGGGAATGAAGTCAGGACAAGCGAGATGATAGCCTGTCTTAAGAATTCGCCGGCCTTCTGCTCGTATTCCGGATCAACCTGCTGGTATGGCTGGGCGTACGGCTGCTGATATGGCTGCTGGTACGGCTGTCCGCCATAAGGCTGCTGATATGGCTGAGCGTATGGCTGCTGTGGCTGCTGATTGTTCTGCTGATTGTTGTTGAATTCATTGTTTTCCATAATTTTCACCTCATAACGTCAAAACATGCTGACACTTATATCTTATAATTCTGAAATGATGGTTGCAACTATACCGAATATTGCCATGCAAATATATACTCCCCAAAGTATCGTGAATAATATCGCGTGGACCTTGGCTACGGTCTCGATGATCGATGCAGTCTTGATCTTCGGCGTCTCAGGGAAGCCTGATGCCAGGTACTCTCTGATCCTTTTCCTGTTCTTGCCGATCTTGATCAGAACGATAATGCTTCCAATCGGGAGCCAGCAGGTGCATGCATGTGCTATGCTGCTGGACAGAAAAGACTGTGAATTATTCTCGTAGTTCGGATCAACCGGAGCATATGTCTGCTGTGGCTGAGCATATGGCTGCTGATAATTCTGCTGATTAATAAAAGAATTGTTTTCCATATTTACCTCCTAAGAAAAATCCTTTATTCCATTCCATGCTTGATATTATAGTACATTCCACAAAGGGTAATCGTTAATAGATGGTAAATAAAAGTAGCTGTAATTCCATATTTGTTCACGATTAGGCGGATTTTAAGGCAAAAAAATGTCCCACTTTGTTACCAAAGTGAGACATTCATTAATCTAGACTACTTCAGATTAGTTCATAGCGCTGAGCATTGCTGCACCAAGGATGAAGTAAACTACGATAACATATACCCAAGCGATTGTGTTAACGATACCCAAAGGGATAGCGATTGTTGTGAGGATGTTACCTGTCTTACCCTTGCCCTGGAGCTCACCGCCCTGTGCAAGATAGTTCTTGATGTTCTTCTTGTTGATGATAGCAAGGATCAAACCAACAAGACCGATCAACCATGACAAGATGAGAGCTGTAAGACCCTTCTTGAAGATTGTCTCCTGCATTGCGTAATCATTGTTTTCCATATATATATACCCGCTTTCAATGTAGTAGTGTATAACACACCCGTTGCTATTATAACAAACAATGTCCGATTGTGTATATTTATTTTGAGTTTCAAATAAATTTTTGTTTTATTTCAATGACGCGGTATTACGGGCTTATATCCTGCTTTTGACCAGGTCGATTACATCCTGAACATTAGTGATAGCAGACAGGTCATCATTGGTAAAAGCGAAGCCGAATTTCTCCTCCAGGGAAACCGCCATAGCGAGCATTCCGATGGAATTGAATCCCAGGTCCTCCTTGAGATTAGCCTCAGGCGTGATCTTCGTAAGATCTATCTCGTCGCCGAAAGCGTCCGTTACTGCCTCTTTGATCCCTTCCAAAATATCCATTACTTTCCTCCCGTTATCTCATCGAAAACATTTTTACATTCGTTGATCTTCTCTATCAGAGCCCTTGCGATCTCGTCCATCTCAGGCACCGACAAAAATTTACGCTTCGTGTAGTCGCTTATCCTGAAAGGCTCGCCTACAACAATGGTTCTTCTATTATACCAATGTTTTGGTTTCAACGAATAAGCAGGGATTATCGGTACACCGGTCTGGCTTGCCAGAAAGATGACGCCTGTCTTGATCTCCGTTAAGTCCTCTGTCTCTTTCTTATGAAGTGTTCCCTCCGGAAAGATCGCCAGACAGCGCTTATGTTTAAGGGTCTTGGTAGCGACCCTGATGGCGTTTATGTCCGCGATATTCCTGTCGATCTTGATACAGCCCGAGTGACGGCAGAGAAAATCCCTTATGGGATCCTTCATTACCAGTTCCGACGCCAGGAAGAACATCCTTCTATTTGAAAAGACTGCTGAATAGAACCACGGATCCTTGAAAGACACGTGATTTCCGACTATGATCATTCCCTCTTCTTTTATCTTATTTCGAAAAGGCTCTTTATTTACGGTGTACTTTTTCGGCAAAGGGATATTACCGCCCAGCAGGACGATACCGTGGGATATGTCATAGAAGAACATATTGACGCTGTATTTCTTGTCTCCGAACATTATTATCCTTTGCCCATTCTCTTTTTGAGTTCTTCCCCGAGATTATTAACATACTTCTCAAGTTCTGAAGTAATTATCCTCGCTCTCTGGGTTTCAGGCAAGGTGGTATCAGGACAAAAATCATTGACATTTAAAGGTTCGCCGACCATTACGTGTGCTCTCTTGAAGAAACCGTAATTGCCGTCAGTATATACCGGGATGACAGGAGCATCCGTATGTGTCGCGATGATAGCTACGCTCGGCTTGAACGGGAAAGGTACGCCGTTAACAGGAAGTCTGGACGACGGGAAGATACCTATGGATTCGCCTCGATCCAGGCAGTCGAGACACTCGCCTATGAACGAGAAGTCGTATGTGTCACGGTCGACATGGATACAGCCGACGCTGTATAGCAAAAAGTTCATGAACGCGTTCTTGTTGAACATGACCTCAGCCACCAGGAATCTGATGTTATCAAAGATATAGTGATACCAGTAAAGCGGCATGTCTACAAGAGAGATATGGTTCGATACGAGGATGCACGGCTTCGGCAGCTTTTTCGAGCACTTCTCATTAAGATAGTAGAATTTCGGCTTGAGGATCAGAAGGGCCGGTATTCCCGTGACCTTAACAAAACCCGTTATAAACTTGTTCTTTCTAAAACGTCTTCCCATTATACTTTCTGATCCTCGATGTATTTACTTAATTCTAACGCAGTGTTGCAGGTAAAGGTCTCTACCCCGTACACATCAGTGATCCCGGAAAGGATCGCAAAATACTGAAGGCTCGATGCGCCTAGATCCAATATGATATTGGCATCAGGAGCGATCTCGGATTCAGGCTTTTCCAGAACATCAGAGATGATCTTCGTTACCTGCTTCAGGATCTCAGGATCTGCCAGAGGCACCTGCGTAGCGGCCTTAGGCATAAACTCCTTCATCTTCATGAGCTTGATATCGCCGTTCTTGATGCCGCGCTTCAGATAAGCCCTGCTGACCTTTATCGCCTGCTCGCTCATCAGCGGATCATATGTGAAATAGAACCTCTTGATCCTGGATGTCTGCGGAAGAGTGTCGTTGACCTTGTTGATATATTCGCAGATCGCGTCAGTCTCTTCCTTGGTGGCATTATTCTCTATCCTTACGACCATTGCAAGGACTTCGCCGTTACTTCTCTCCTCACCGTAGCAGGAGAAGTTCCTCGCATAAGGTATCTCAAACAGTTGCTCGATAACATCAGGATTGATGTTCTCGCCGTTGTCGCCGATGATCAGGTCTTTCTCACGGCCCTTGATGAACCAGTAGTCGCCGTCGTTCGTGGCCACATCCATGGTGTCGAACCACTCGCTCTTCTCCTGAACGACACCGTCGATCATGATCTTGTTACTTAGGGATTCGCCCTTAACGAGGAGCGTTCCGTGATCGGAGATCTTGTACTGTGTATTACCAATAGGATGGCCCACGGAGTTGAGATTACGCTCCTTCGGACGGTAACGAAGCTCAACGGAAGTAATACCGATCTCGCTCATTCCGTAGCCGTTATGAAGCGGATAGCCGATGCCGTTAAAGAGCTTCAGGGTGGT
>CADCQX010000387.1 GCA_902803695.1 Oscillospiraceae bacterium | reverse complement strand
GATGTACTCGCCCTGCTTTGTTCCTACCATGTAGTTATCAAATGTAGCATAGTAAGTAACTGCGTCTGTGTTCATGATGAGACGGTCATAAGCGATTACAGGAATGTTCTGCTCCTTAGCTGTAGCAAGAACTGTACCAAGTGAATCACCCTCGATAGGTGCGATAACGAGAACGTCACATCCGCCGTTGATCATAGCTTCGATCTGGGAAACCTGAGTAGCTACGTCGTTGGAAGCGAACTGAAGGTCAACTTCATATCCTGCTGCCTTGAGCTGCTCTTCCATGTTAGCGCCGTCCTGGTTCCATCTCTGTAGATCCTTTGTAGGCATTGAAACGCCAACCTTCTTACCTACAGCAACAGCCTGTGTATCTTGGGACTCACCGGAATCTCCACCGCCGCCCTGTGCTGCAGTTGTTGTTGCTGAAGTCTCAGGAATATTCTCTGAACTAGTACAAGCTGCGAACATTGTCATTCCGACAGCAGCTGTCAAAACCAAACAAAGTAATTTTTTCTTCATTATTAAGCCTCCTTTATGTATTGGTTTTACACTAAAAGCCTATCATAATGAATTAGTAAAAAATTACGCCCAACTTCACATTTTTATCCGTTTTTTAACAAGGTTGTAAAATTGGTCTAGCACATTTTTGCGCGTTTTCGAAAACAAGAAAAAATAATGCTATATCAATCCGACTTACCCGGAACATTAAGGTATACATCTTCTTTTAAATGGAAACCGCTGGCGATGATGACTTCGTCGATATTGTCCTCGGTAACCATTATAGGTTCAAGAGCGATGCAAGGAACGTCATAGGTTCCGTCGTCCATGAGGGAATAATCAGGTTCGTTCTCCAATGTCTCATCCTTGGCAAGCTTGATCGCACATTCGGCTGCTTTCTGAGCGAGACGCTCAACAGGCTTATAAACAGTCATGAGCTGAGTCCCCTCAACGATCCTCTGGCATGCTTCAAGGTCGGCGTCCTGACCGGTGACGAGCATGTCGCCTGCAAGACGCATCTCGGCCAAAACAGGAACTACGGCACTTGCAAGGTTGTCGTTACCGCACATGATGGCGTCAACCGACTTAACTGTGGTCTGGTTTTTTCGAACATAGGAAGCAGCGATCTCGGCTCTCCAGCCTGCCGCATGCATAGAATCGATTATGGTTATATTATTCTCGTCCATGACCTGCTTGAAGCCCGCTTCTACGAGATAGACGTTGTTATCGTCCTCAGAGCCTCCGAGCATCAGGACTTTCTTTTTCTTGAGCTTGCCGCTGTCGACCAGGGCTTCTGCCATGAGCTCACCAACACGAATGTTATTGAATGATATATAAAGATCAACATCGGCGTTACAGATCAAACGGTCATAGGCGATAACCTTGATACCCTTCTCCTTGGCAAGAGCAACTTCCTCGGAAAGATTAAAACCGTCGATGGCGATGATGACGATAACGTCCATACCTTCATCGATAAAATACTTGATCTGCTTTTTCTGCTCATCAAGAGAACCATTGGCATTCTGAACGTTGACTTCAGCGCCCAATTCCTTGGCCGCAGATACGAAGACATCCCTGTCTCTTTGCCAGCGCTCGATGATGAACGAGTCAAAGCTCATGCCTATCTTGATCTTGTTGCTGTCCTTCGGATTTTGAACCTGCTCATTATTCATTCCCTTACAGGAAGGAAGCAAAAAAGCAAAGATCATGCATATGGAAAGCAGCAATGCCTTTATCCTGGTCCTCATAGCATATTCTCCTTATACTCTGTAGGAGTGACTCCCACATTCTTCTTGAATATCCTCGAAAAATAGTTCGGATCTGTATAACCGACCATCTGACAGATCTCCTTCATGGAATAGGAAGTTCCGCTCAATAATTCCTTTGCCTTATCGATCCTCAAGTTCGTAAGATACTCAACAAAACCTTCACCCGTCTCATCCTTAAAGAGCTTACTGAAATAGTAAGGACTTATGTTTACTTCTCTTGAAACATCTTCGAGGGAGATATCCGCATTAAAGTTCTTTCTTATGTATTCCTTTGCGGACGCGATGGTCTTCGTGGATTTTTCCGCTTTCTTCTCCACTACGTTTCTCGTAGCTTCAGTCATCTTATCAAGGAACCATCTGCGAAGTTCCTCATGATCTTCAGTCGCCATGATCTGCGGAAGGTAATTTGCTCTCGAATCGAAAACATACTTCATTCCGCCTGAATTGTATGCGATCTTTTCTGCCCACAGTACAAACTCAAGTATCTTAAGACGCATATCCATGATACCGGTTGAAGGGTTCTTGAGCATCCAGTCAAAATAAGCATTTGAAGATACAGCAACCTTGGAATCGTTTCCTTCCTTTATCTCATCGAAAAGCTGCTTTTCGAGATCTCTAGGATAGTTACTCTCATATTCAAGTCCGATCGGAAGGTCTTCTACGTGAATAACATTCTCCGTTGTCATCGTAAGGGCCTTAAGAGCTTCGCTATAAGAAGTCTTAAGTTCCATCATAGGCTTAATACTTCCGATACCGATCCTTATCTGCTGGTTGGTCTTGACCATAAGGATCCTCGCGATATCACGGGCCTTGTCGATTATCGAGATACGCTCGTCCAAAGTAAGTTCTTTCTTATCTGTCGGAACAAGTACAGCGATCTTGTTGGCCATTATGGATCCGACAAGACAGGTAAAGCTCTCTTTAAAAGCATCTCTTATCTCGTTATAGTGCTGCTGAAGCTTAACGGAGGAACCAACTGCATTAGTAAGATGGCTGCCGTCCTGCTTATCACCACAGACAAATGCTATCATGAATCCCTGCTCATCACGGATCTCCAGGATAGACTTGTAGCTTTCTATATCTTCATTGAACTTTTCCTGGAAAAGGACATTATAGATAAAACCGCTCTCGATGATCGGTACGACTATCTCGAGTTTCTCTTTTATGATGAGATCGTTGGTCCTTTGCATCCTCTGGCCGTCGATGACTTCCATGGCCTTACGGATGATCGCAACTATCTTGTTCTTTTCCATCGGTTTTGTGATGTACTCCAAAACATCCAGCGCGATAGATTCCTGGGCATAGTCGAACTTATCATATGCAGACATAACGATAAGAACGACTTTGTTATTCGTTCTTCTGATCTCTTTCATCGCATCAATACCGTTGATACCCGGCATCATGATATCCATGACGATGATATCCGGTGAGAAAGTCTCGGCAAGTTCTATTGCACTTCTTCCCGTTTTAGCGGTCCTGACCTCACAAAGATCGCCGAATTCTTTTTCGATAATGAACTTAAGAGAATCGGTTACGATTCCTTCGTCATCTGCAAGCATTATCTTATACATAATCTGTCTCCTTAACAGGCAGATAGAAAAGGAATTCCGTTCCCTTGTTCTTGCCCTCACTTACTATACTCATAACATCATCGGAATCAAGGAATATCTTCAATCGCTCGATAACGTTATCCAGACCAACACCGTTTGAATCCATTGAATCGGTGCGTTTTTTCTTGTTTCCGCTAAGGATCTCGTTTATGATCTCTTCACTCATTCCGACACCATTATCCTTAACACTTACGCAGACATTATTCTCCACGCGCTTAACCGATACGGTTATTACTTTATCATACTCCACGTTCCTTACGCCGTGATTGACAGCATTTTCGACAAGAGGCTGGATTATCATACTCGGGATATCCGCATCCAGAAGGCTCTCGTCGATGTCCTTTATAAAGTTTATCTCTCCTGCAAAACGTACATTGATGATGAACATGTAGTGATTTACAAGCTCTATCTCATCACGAAGCTTAATGATCTCATCATTCTTGTTTATATTGTATCTGAAGAACTCGGACATATTCTGAACAAACTCGTATGTCTTGTCCGCACCTTCCATCATGGCAAGCTGCGCACCCGCATTAAGTGTATTGAACAGGAAGTGCGGATTGATCTGAGCCTGAAGGTACTTAAGCTGTGCGTCCTTAAGGTGCGTCTCCATCATAAGTTCCTTTTCCTTATGCTGACGCTCGAGCTCCATGTTCTCTTTGATCTGATCGATGTAATTACGGATACTTACGACCATCTTATTAAATGCTTTCGTAACGACACCGATCTCATCTTTACTTTCAACTCTGGGAAGCTCTACATCGAAGTTACCCTTAGCGACTTCATCCGCCGATCTTGAGAGGACCCTCAAAGGTCTTATGAGACGGCCCGTATAGTTGATGATCGCGAATGCATTTGTAACGATAACGGCGATGATAACGATCAAACTGATGTTTTGCATGCTTCGAAGACTTCGTGAGATCTCGCTATAAGTCTTGGAATTATCCTCGAACTGTCTTGTATTCAAACTGTCGATATATGAATTGATGAAGTTATACATCTCAGTAGCAAGTTCATAACGTTGTCTGTATTTTTCTACGTTACGTCCACGCTTTGCCTCGACGGTCTGCGATACGAGATCAAGATACTCCTCACTCATGTACTTGATGTTACGCTGCATTACATCGGCATTCGAATCAGTTACTTCAACATTAAGTTCGTTAATGAGATTTCTATAGGTCTGTTCACTTATGTAATACTCCTCAAGCGAATCTGAAGATTTAACGTTAAGGTACTGCGTCATGGAAGACTGAACATCAGATAATGCCTTGGTCATCTCATTAAGAGAAAGGTTATCCTCATAGGTTCTTTGAAGCCTGGCAGATACAGTTGTGATACCGATCAAAAGACTCATGTTAACGACGAGGATCAACACGCTTGATAACACATATATGAAAGCTATCTTAAGCTGCAACGGAAAGTCACTGAACTTGTGTTTCATTTGAGCCCTCCGTGTAGTACTCTCTGATATTCGTGTTGTTTATGAGAATGATATCTACGGTATTGTACTGGTTAACAAAACCGACTCTCTCGTATGACAATAAAGCTTCGACAGCTAATTCTCCCATCTCAACGGTGTCGATCTTAATGGTGGAATCTATGATCTCTCTGTCTATTCCCTGAAGGATCGTGGTGGAATCGTAGTAACCCAATATATGGACCTGACCTACTTTGTTGAAATCAACTACAGCCTGATATACGCATGTGGTATCAAGCTCATTAAGGCAGACGATAATATCAGGAAGACTTTCCTGCATGAAAAGATCTCTTATAGATTCCTCAACCGCAAAAGAATTGGACTCATCTACCGTAACAAGATCAAGAGAAATGAGATTACTAAAATCAACTGAGTTCTCAATACTTTCCTGGATACCTGCGCTTATGATCGACTGACCGGAAGAAGGCACGGAGTTAACGATAACCGCAACTTTAACCATCTGACCTTCTTCGGTGATCATGTTGCCTGCGATCTCCATGATCTGCTTACTGTACTCTTTACTTAAGTTATAGTTACCAACCTCGACATAGCTTATCCTTCGGCTGTTGGAACAGTCATTGTTAACGGTAACTACCGGGATAGAAGCGTCCATTGCTTCACTGATGAGCTGTTCCATCTCTTCGCTCTCATCGGCATTAAGGATTATTCCGTCGACCTTGGAAGCTATGGCCATTCTCATAAGTTCTGCCTTGGTGTAATCGTTGGAGATACCCTCACCTAAACTCTCGACATAGACATTGTGATTCAAGCCGTAATCGGAAGCTCCCTTATAGACAGACTGCCAAAAAGCGGATTCCCTGTCATCAGTTACAAGAACATAGTATTTGTCGTAGGTTTCATTTCGGGAAGATCTCGGGTCAGTCCTGAGATATACACGCAAAAAACCGACTGTTACGATAACAGTAACTAATATCATCGCTATATAAGTGACAATATAGAAATATCTGGTTCCTCTGTGCTTACGCTTCATGTTCCCTCGGCTGCCCTTTTAATGATTCATATTATAACACGGTGAAAATACCCTGAGCCATTATGAACAAGCCGCAGAGGATGACGAAGGAACCCAGGATGATATTTACACGCTTATAAGTCTTGTCGGTTATCTTATTCCTGTGGAAGTTCACGAACAGGCAAAGACCCAGCCACCAGGTGAATGTACCGAGAACGATACTTACAAGAAGAGAACCGGATTGAAGCGGTCCGTGAACATCTGTGATATCAAAAGATGTGAATGCGATCATAAAAGCGACCATGGTTCCCGGATTAAGAAGTGCCGCGCCCATGGACGTAAGAAAATATATAACAAGGCTGTCACCTTTCGCTTCTGCCTTCTCAAGCTTTGCTTTTCGGACGAAAAAGGATATGCCGATGGCGATGACCAAAAGACCTCCGAAGATCTCTATGATGTGTTCTTTTTTTTCGAGAAAATCAGAGATGGCATTGACACCCATTATGCCTATGAATGCGAATATGAGATCTGCAAAGCAGGAACCCGCACCGGAAGCAAAACCGCCCTTAAGGCCGTGCGATAATGTCCTTTTTATGGTAAGCGCACCTATCGCTCCCGCAGGAACGCCGAGTACAAGACCTATGAGATAACCTTTAAGGATCAATTCGAAAAGCATTTCAACACCAAGTTTTTATAACTCAAATCAGAATACACTACTTGCCACGGCAGGTAAAGAAAAAAGAGGTCAGATATGTTATTCTTAGGAAGTATCATAAAAAGGAGAGAATTTTATGTCGGAGAAAAAAGGAATCATATTTGACATGGACGGTACGGTGTGGGACAGTTCCGAAAACGTAGCCAAGTCCTGGACGGTCAAAGTTAAAGAAGCAGGTTTTGACAAGGTCGTAACCCGCGAAGATATACAAAGCGTAATGGGAAAGCCGATGGATGTTATCGCGGACACCCTTTTCACATACACGAAAAAAGGAAAGCAGAGAAATGCTCTTCGTGAGGCATGCGAAACATACGAGAACGAGTATCTTCGTGAGCACGGCGGCATACTTTACCCTAAGCTTGTCGAGACATGGGAGAAGCTTAAAAAGCAGGGTTATCACCTCTATATCGTAAGCAACTGTCAGGCAGGCTATGTGGAAGCTTTCCTTGAGCATTACGGTATAGCATGGGGAACACCTGACTGCCTCATTGAAGATATCGAATGTTACGGAAATAATTTCCTTCAGAAAGACGAGAACATCAAGCTCGTCTGCGAGAGAAACGATCTTGATAAGGCGTGCTATGTAGGCGATATCCAAAGCGACTACGATGCAACGACCAAAGCGGGCTTACCGTTTATCCATGCAACTTACGGCTTCGGAACGATCAATTCCGAAACCGCCAAGATCAATAAATTCAGCGATCTGCCGAAGGCAGTCAAGGAGGTCTTAAAATGAACAAAGATCAGATATCCATTCCTTCTATCCTTAAGATCGAAAAAGGTGTTACATCTCAGATCGGATCATACCTTAAGGATGCAGACCTTACACAGGTAACGATCCTTTTCGGAAACGGTCTTATCTCCATGTTCGGAGATACTGTATTCAAGTCCTGTGAGGAAGCAGGTGTAAAGATCCTTCACCATCAGGAAATGGACACCGTGGATTTTAATGATATAACCAATCTCGCTTTCGAGCTTCCTAATAAGACTCAGGCAATAATCGGTATGGGCGGCGGAAAAGTAATCGATGCTGCCAAGTATATCGGTTATGTACTAAGGATCCCGTTCATAAGCGTTCCTACAAGTTCATCATCAGACGGTTTTTCCAGTTCCTCCGCTTCCCTTACGGTAGGCGGTCACAGAAAGTCAGTTCCTGCCAAGATGGCTTACGGAATCCTCGTTGATACAGATGTCATCAAGAGCGCTCCTGTTAGATTTC
>CADCQX010000386.1 GCA_902803695.1 Oscillospiraceae bacterium | reverse complement strand
TCGCCGCTTCTTACTCTTTTCTCCATACTCATCATCACCATTCCCATGATGGTATCGGCAGTAACGGGTAAGAAGATGGCAGAGGTACAAAAGGAAGTTTCCGACAGAAATGCAGAGTTCACTTCTGTGTTGACGGACTGTCTGAGCGGCTTCCAGGTCATCAAGAGTTTTCGAGCAGAAAAAGAAGTCAACGGATTGTTCTATGACGAGAACGGCAAGTTGGAGGATACAAAGTGCAGGCTCAAGAAGGTTGAGGTCATAACAGGAAGAATGGGCGGCATCGCTGGAATGCTGTCACAGCTGGGAGTATTTGTAGTAGGCGCATACCTGGCTCAGAGCGGCAAAGGAATGACCGCAGGAACAGTATTGATGTTCGTCAACCTGATGAACTTCCTGATCCCGCCGGTAGCTGAACTTCCAAGGCTCCTGGCAGGTAAGAAAGCAGCACGCGGACTTATTGACAAGCTGGCTGATTCTTTGTCACAGAGCAGCGTATCTGAAGGTGAGATGGTGGAGAGCATGGGCGAGAAGATCAGCTTCAAGGATGTATCTTTCTCTTATGACGACAGCGATAAGGAAGTGCTCCATGACATCAACTGCGAATTCCTTCCGGGAAGATCATATGCGATCGTCGGCGGCAGCGGAAGCGGCAAGTCTACGTTCCTGAATCTGTTGATGGCTGCGAATAATTCGTACAAAGGCGAGATCAGCATCGGAGGAAAAGACCTTAAGACCATAAGCCCGGATTCGCTCTATGATCTGATGACAGTCATCCAGCAGAATGTATTTATCTTCAATTCTTCTATCAAGGATAACGTTACGATGTTTAGGGACTTTAGTGACGAGAGTATCGAAGAGGCCGTAAGCAAGGCGCATCTTCAGGAACTCATCACAGAGAGAGGCGAAGACTATCTGTGCGGTGAGAGCGGCAAGAGCCTGTCAGGCGGAGAGAAGCAGCGTATATCTATCGCCAGGAGCCTTCTTAAGAAATCATCTATCCTTCTCGCGGACGAAGTAACTTCCGCACTGGATGCGAAGACATCACACGAAGTTATTAATGAGATACTGGAACTTGATGAGATGACCAGGATCGTCGTAACTCACAGTCTGGAAGAAGCAGTGCTTCGCCGTTATGATGAGATCGTTGTCATCAAGGACGGTACGATCGAAGAAATGGGAGATTTTGACACACTCATGAACAACAACGGATATTTCAAGGCACTTTATACAGTCTCAAAATAACAGATATTTTAAGCCCTTGCCTTATATGTTATAATCGAAGTAACAGGATAACAGTATAACTCCAATATTCAGGGACAAGGATGAGGAGGTGACGGTATGGGTCTATTTACTAAAATGGTAAGTTACGAAGAGATCAATCAGGTCGCTACTGATAAGGTGCACAAAGTTGCATATCACGGCGAGTCCATTACCAGGATCGGACTTCTTCAGTACATATACAGTTACTTCAGTAAGAGACGCGGTGAAGTCGATCTTCATACGGCGATGGATATCGTCGAGAGGATGTATGTCAACGGTGAGATCCGTTCGTAAGACCAATTAAGAAATCCGGCGGGCTTAACGGCCCGCCTTTTTTGTTTGCTTTTTCGAGGATACTGAGTAATATATCTAATATAAATCGAACAGGGAAGGGCATGTAAATGAGCAGCGAAGAAGAAAAGATCGAAGCACTGAAAAGCGAGATCAAAGATATAGATGTCACTGTAAAACGCAATAACAAACTGAATCCGAAACTGGTGGTGGCGATCGTCGCGCTGTTCATTGTCGGACTTCATACGTTGCTGTTCGCGATCCTGATCCTTATATACACTCCGAATATCCCGATGGCGATATTGTTCCTGGTTACTGCGGCGATCATCGGCGTTATTGTCTACCTCGCGATGTGGTACAGACAAAATGCCGCTCAGGTGATCGAACTCAATAAGAATCGCGATGATCTTCGAAAAGAGATGAAGGAACTTCAGAGCATGATCGAGGAGGATAAGAAATGAGGTTTGAAACACGCGCATATTCCAAGGCCGGAGCAAAAGAGTTCATGAGGATCTC
>CADCQX010000385.1 GCA_902803695.1 Oscillospiraceae bacterium | reverse complement strand
TACGAGGTGCAAGTTTTCTATTAGAACAGTAAAGCCAAGCAAGAATAGTAAGCTGGATACAGCTTGATATTGAATAGGCAAGACTCATGGAGATAGGCCCTGCACCAAGTTTAACCAGGATAAAGCAGAAAAGCGGATTACTGATCATACTTACCAATCCTGCAAACAACGGCGGACGGGTCTTTCCGATAGCATAAAATGCCTGATTGAACATTAACACGCCGGTCTGAACAATAATTGCAATGGCAAATCCCGAGAGGATAATTGCACCTCTTTCGACATTGTATTCCGTATAATCAGCATTCCATTTAAAGAACGCTCTTATGGTATCGTTACTCATAATGAACAGAAATGCAGCAGACGGTATAGTCATGAACAAGGCTGTCTTAAGTCTGGAAGATAAAAGTTCCGAAGCGCCTTTATAATCTTTGGAAGAATACAATGCAGCAAGTGAAGGAAGCATAACGTTTCCAACAGCAACTGCAAAGATTCCATATGGCAGCTGCCAAACGGTTTGAGCATTACGCAGGGCAAAGTTAGTTCCCTGTTCCATCTGCATAGCGAATCTGTTAAGCGTAAGAATGTTGACCTGAACAATAGATGCGGATATCAAGATAGGAATAGCTCTGCGAAGGAGTATCCTGAAATCCCTATCTGCAGGTTTGAAGTTAAACCTTATCATCTTCAACTTATCGAATCCGACGATATACTGGAAAAGGAAATAGATCAAAGCGGCTACCATGATACCTACCATACACATGGTAAGTTTCTTGAGAGAGTCACCTGCAAAGATCAATATGGAAAGCAAAACACAGATGTTATAGATCGTTGGTCCGAAAGAAGTAGATCCGAATCTCTTATATGCATTAAGGATACCTATGGACAGAGCCGCGAGCATCATAAAGAATATCTGGATATAAAGAGGTCTGGCGGCTTTAGCTGCAAGCTCTATCATCTCAGGTGTGGCATTTGCCGGAGCATAAATACCGAATAACTGCTTTGAAAAGATAAAGCCAAGAGTACAAACAATCGCCATCAGAACAGCAAAAACCGATATAAATATGCTTACAGCCCTGATTCCCTCTTTTTCCTTATTTTCATTGATCTTGGCAGCAAGTGACGGAGTAATCGCAGCCTGTATCGAACCGCCGATCAGAAGATTAAAGAAGAAATCAGGAAAAGTAAATGCTAATGAATAAGAATCTCGATAAAGATCCTGGTGATATTTGATACTTACCAAAAGCTCACGTACAAAGCCGGTACCTTTGGATAGAATAAGGCCTATCATTACAAGAACAGTAGCTATAGCCATGCTCTTGCCGGCACTTTTATTCTTCTCTTTAAGATCGTTCATATCATCCAATCTTGCTTAAAGCATACTTATACGCTTTATAGCAAGTAACCTTTCTTATATCACTTCTGTCACCTCTCGAAAAAGTGACGACACTTTCAGCTCCGTTCCTGTCAGCAAATCCCATATAAACAGTGCCTACAGGTTTATCAGGAGTTCCGCCACCGGGACCGGCCACACCGGTAACCGATATTGCAATATCAACATCCAGAGCATTCCTGGCACCTTCAGCCATCATCTTAGCACATTCATAAGAAACAGCGCCGTGATCATTCAGGCAATCCTCAGATACTCCCAAACACTTCATCTTGATGCTGTTATCGTAAGATACTATACTGCCGAAAAATACTTCAGAAGCACCTGGAATATCTACTATACCCGCAGAGATCAATCCTCCGGTACAACTCTCAGCAAACCCGATCTTCAGATTTTTATCTTTAAGAACAGAAACCAACTCGGAAGCCAGATCTTTTCCATTATCCAATGTAATATCATCAAAGAACGTATTCATCATTTCTGTGCTTTAATCTCCATCCATTGTGCAGGATCGATCAAAACCTTACGAGGTTTTGAACCTTCGAACGGTCCGATATACTTTTTCTGTTCCATAACATCAATAAGTCGTGCAGCTCTCGGATAACCGATACCAAGTCTTCTTTGAAGAATCGAAACACTTGCGACTTTTTGTTCAAGGATTACTTCAACAGCAGCATCAAGAAGTTCATCCTCTCCGCTGTCATCGCCCTTTGATCCGCTACCTGATGAGGATCCATCAATAGAGCCAGCAACAGCATTGTTGATCGTATCCATGATGTTTTCATCATATTCAGAGTCATAATGCTGCTTCAAATAAGTTACGACATTTTCAACTTCATCATCAGTTACAAAAGCACCCTGACCTCTGATAGGCTTTGGAGCAGACTGTGGTGCATAAAGCATATCACCTTTACCGAGAAGTTTCTCAGCACCTGTCTGATCAAGAATAGTCTTACTGTCTACACCGGATGTAACAGCAAGAGCGATTCTTGAAGGAAGGTTATTCTTAAGAACACCTGTAATAACGTCAACAGAAGGTCTTTGCGTTGCAAGGATAAGATGGATACCTGCTGCTCTGGCCTTAGCTGCAAGTCTCAAAACCTGCGCCTCGACTTCCTTAGAAGCGACCATCATAAGATCCGCAAACTCATCTATGATAACAACTATCAACGGAAGTGTCGGTTCGCCTTCCATCTTGCACACTTCGTTATATCCATTAAGATCTCTTACGCTGTTTTCAGCGAAGAGCGAGTATCTTCTCTCCATCTCAATTACAGCCCATTTGAGTGTATTTGTAGCCTTCTGCATATCAGTAACTACAGGCATAATGAGATGAGGAATACCGTTGTAAACTGCAAGCTCAACAACCTTAGGGTCTACCATTATGAGTTTGACCTGGTCAGGAGATGCCTTACAAAGGATACTTACAAGAATTGAGTTAAGACATACAGACTTACCTGAACCTGTTGAACCGGCAATAAGAAGATGAGGCATCTTAGCAAGATCACAGTACATTGGCTTACCCGGAATATCTCGACCCAATGCTACGTTAAGAGGCGGAGAATTTCTGAATTCATCGGTCTCAAGAAGACCCTTAAGACGTACAGCCGTAGACTTATCATTTGGTATCTCTATACCGATTGCACTCTTTCCAGGAATAGGAGCCTCAATACGAACTGATATTGCAGCCATTGCCATCTGAATATCATCAGCAAGACCCTGAACTTTCGAAACCTTCGTACCGGTTGCAATTGTAAGTTCAAATCTTGTGATTGTAGGACCATGAGTGATATTGACGACTTTTGAATTAATACCAAAACTCTTGAGTGTCTCTTCCAACAATCTGGCTTTACTCATAAGTTCCTGATCGTTCTTCGGATTTTTAACCTTAGGCTCAGTATCAAGAAGTCTTGTAGGAGCAGGTACATACTTGTCTCCCCTCTTTCTCTTCCTTCCCATCGAACCAACAAGAGGAGTCTGAGCACCCTTAGCAGAAACTGATGTATCCATCTTGCGGCCTTCGGTAGCACTAAAGCCTTCGCGTTCTTCTTCTGCATTGATCTTGATCGCATTTTCAGAAGGCTGACTCTGCTTTTCATAGTTCATAGCAGTAGCTACATTACTTCCTCTAGGTTTATCAAGGATTTCTTCACCAAGGTTTTCCGTAAGGTCAACCGGAACATGTGGAGTTCTTACTCCAGGAACATCACTATCGTTCCTATAAGGTTCATCATAAACATTGGTATAGTCATTATGATACAAAGATTCGTCATCTTCGTTAGGATAACTCATATACTCAACCTGTGGCATTCCATTCTCAGTAAGATCATAGAAACCCTGCTTATTCTTCTTATCATTATCGAAAGAATAGTATTCCTTTCTCTGAACTATGTCGTATGGAATATGATGAGCATTTGCATTGTATGAAAAATCAGCAGCATTATCATGTTCGCCTACAGGTATCTTTTTATCACCATAGGATATTGTCTTATCGCCGAATTCCATCGGAGGCTGAGCATTCTGATCAGGCGCAATTTCCTGTCCGAAGTTATAAAATCCTGTTGCCTGATCAACAGGAGCCTTTGCCTGTACATTGAACGGATCATAGGAATCATATTCAACAGGAAGACCATATGGATCATTGCCGACATTTCCGTTGATGATCGGAACATCACGTTTGCCTGGATTACCACCGCCTGCTACAAAAGGAGAATAACCGGCATTAAGATTAACAGGTCTTTGCTGAGGAATATCTGTTCTATATGCGTTTGGTCTTCCCTTACGGTTCATATTCTGTCTGGCATTAACATATGTCTTCTTAGCAGCCTTACCTAAGTTTTGAGCTGTCTTTTTTAGAGAGACATGGAATATAAGGATGACCAGAGACAAAGTAAACGCGATCATGATAAGAATAGTAACTACCTTACCGCATACGGATTCGATACTTACGGCAATAAGACCACCGATAAGTCCGCCAGGGATCAGGAGTCCGGACTCACCCGGAGCTCTTATAAGGTCTTTTTCAAGACCGGATTTCCAAAGTAATTGAATGGCCTTGGTAACAGCAGGATTTTCTTTTCCATCAGGAATACATATACTCCTGAAATGTTCAAAGTTCATCGTAATAGCAGCAAACAAAGACGCAGAACATACAAGAATAAGGATAGCAGCCTTAACACGTGTAAAAGCTACCCTCTCTCTTTTCTCGATAAATAGATCTATTGCCGCATAAAACAAAAAGCAAGGAAGAATCATTGCTATGTAGCCGAAAAATCCAAAGCCTACAGATCTAAGGAAGTTTCCGACCACACCGGTTATCTTCTCCGGCAGATAATACATCAAGCCGAGAATTATGGCGCAGAAAAACAGGACAACGCCCATTACTTCTTTTTTGCCGTCATTTGCCATAACCTAACCTCCCGGCTGCCTTCAATATACAGATACAAGTCTTTGCATCCGTAATCTCGTTATTCATAGTCATCTCATATATTTTCGAAAAAGGTATCTTGATCACATTAAGAAACTCACCGTCATCAGGATCTGTTCCCTCAAAACTGAGATCTTCTGCCAGATACATACTTATCTTCTCAGAACAATATCCGGGAGAACAAACCATAACGCCCAGATCAGTAACCTTACCGGATACGAAACCTGTCTCCTCGCGAAGTTCCCTGATGGCACAGTCTCTCGGATCTTCATCTAACTCGAGTTTACCTGCAGGAGCTTCAAACATTATTTCTTCAAAAGGAGAACGGAACTGCTTGACCATGTAAGCATTGCCTTCGGAATCGACCGGAAGGATACACGCTCCGCCATTATGCTTAACGATCTCACGTCTTGCAGTTCTGCCGTCACACAACGTCACCTGCTTAACGATACAGTCAAACACTTTGCCGTGAAATACGGTTTCACTACTTATAGTCTTCTCTGTAAGATCTATGTCCCTATTTTGATTCATAACACCCTCAATTATCTTCGGAGAACTTACGGGACTGTTCTACCGCAAGTTCGTCACATCTGTTGTTAAACTCATTGTCAGCATGACCTTTAACCTTGATAAAACTGACTGCATGAGTATTTGTAAGTGACAAGAGCTCCTGCCAAAGATCAATATTGGCAACCGGTACCTTGGCACTGTTCTTCCAACCGTTTCTCTGCCAACCGATTATCCAATTCTGATTAAAAGCATTAACAACGTAAGCGCTGTCACTATAGAGATTAACTTTGCAAGGTTTCTTTAGAGCCTTCAAAGCACAGATTACCGCCATTAGTTCCATCCTGTTGTTGGTAGTCTGTTTCTCTCCTCCGGAGAGTTCTTTCCTGTGCTCTCCGTACATAAGGATGGCACCCCATCCGCCAGGACCCGGGTTACCTGAACATGCACCGTCTGTATAGATATCGACTACGTACATTTCAGCCATATCAGCCTTTTGCCATTTCCTTTGTCTTTTCATCAGCTGCAAGAACAGACTTGATAACCGCATTACGAAGTCCGTTCTCTTCGAGAGCCATTACACCAGCAATAGTAGTTCCTCCAGGAGAACATACCTGATCCTTGAGAACTCCAGGATGAAGTCCTGTCTTAAGGCAAAGCTGACCAGAGCCCATAACAGTTCCGGCTGCGATCTTAAGAGCATCATCTCTCTTTATTCCGAGACTTACTGCTGCATCCGCCATAGCTTCGATAAAAAGCATAACGTATGCAGGACCAGTACCTGATACGCATCCGATAGCATCAAGAGTCTTCTCATCGCAAAGGATAACTTCACCGCATGACTCAAAGATCTTCTTAACATAAGCAACTTCATCATCACTCAATCCAACAGGACATACGGCACTTACACCGCACTGAACCTGTGCAGGAGTATTAGGCATGATCCTTACGAACTTAACACCTTCACCGAGGATCCCCTTGATCCTGTCGCACTTAACCGCTGCAGCGATTGATAAAACGACAACACCAGCTTTAAGTGAATCCTTAAGAGAAGCAAGAGCTGCATCAAAATGGATTGGCTTAACAGCCATAAGGACGTAGTCACAACCTTCAACCGCCTTCGCTGCTTCAGTAAAACCGTTTGTACCATACTGTGCGCAAACTGAATCGACTGCTTCTTTCCTGACATCACAAACATTTATATCCTTGGAATCGAAAATTCCTTCAGCCAAAATGCCTGCCAGAATAGCCTTTCCCATGTTTCCTGTACCGATAATAGCAAGTTTCATATCAAACCCTCTTTATTATTAATAATATAAACAAAACAATCATATCATTCTACTTGACATAGTGCAAACCAACGGATAAAATACTCTACGTTGTCACAGGGGAGTGGCTCAACGGTAGAGCAGCGGTC
>CADCQX010000384.1 GCA_902803695.1 Oscillospiraceae bacterium | reverse complement strand
TTTCTACGCATGGACAATGTCATTTAAGGGAACGCCTTCCTTGAAGTTGTACTTTAAGCCTGAGAACGGTGCTGATATCGATAAGATCCATCTGAGCTGTTCCGGTTATTTCACCACTTCCGTCAAGAAGGTCAGCGGCGGTAAGTATCTGTGCCTTACGATCGATAATATTTCGATGACCCGGATGATGAATTCTATTCAAGTTTACGCCTGGTATGACGAGAATGAGACAAATGATATCGACATGTACTTAAGGCCTATAAACTATGCGACACGCATCATAAACGAGAGCAGTAACTATTCACCGGAAGCAGTGGCTTTGTGCAGAGCATTCTACACTCTGGTCACTTCATTCTCGAGTGAATATTGATAGGAGAGCAGCTATGGAACAGAAAAACGAATATGTAATTCCGGAGATCGAGATAATCATGCTGGAGGCAAACGGCGGAGACGACTCTTTGCTTGACCCGATCGACGGTGAACTCCTTCATAACTGATCTTCCTTTCTCTCGAAAAAGTTGGTCGACCCAAGAGCGCTTGCGAATACGCGGGCGCTCTTTTTCGAGAAGAAAAATATTGATTATAAGACACGTTGTTGTTATCATACATGCGTTAAAGGATAGGGAGGAAGAATGAGATGAAATCGATCAGATCCTTGATCGCGGCAACTCTCGCGGCTGCGACATTATTATGGATAGTACCTGCATATAAGTTAAATGCCGCCGACAAGAAGATCAGCGACATTTTCCCGGATAAGAATCTTCAGGCCTGGGTAAAGGAGAATGTTGACACTAGTGGTGATGGCAACCTGTCTCAGGCGGAGATCGACAAAGTAACAGAGATCAAAGTATCGCTCTTATCCATCAGCGATATGACAGGCATTACGGTATTCAAAAATCTTAAGAAACTGGATTGTTCTCATAACCTTCTTACTGACCTGGATCTTGCAGGACTTACGGCTTTGACGGAGATTAAATGCAACAATAACCAGTTGATGTATTTTAATGCCAAGGACAGCACAAAACTGGAAGTATTGAATTGCCATTCAAACAAACTTAAGCAAGGCATGGGGTTCTTCAACATTAGCAGGTGTATCTTACTCAAAAATGTGGATGTCAGTGACAATGAATTTACGAATTTTGACTGGGGCAATAAACGAACTCAATTGGAAACATTCGACTGTTCCAACAACAAAATCGCGACGCTCAACATCAGCGGGGTTAAGGCGCTTAGGACTTTGGACTGTTCCGATAATCCTCTTGATTCAATAAACATTTCAGGTCTGGATAATCTTACATCATTGACTTGCTTCAACATCAAAAATGTTGATATCAGCAATAGTAATGTTACTACTCTCAGATGTGGAGGGACACTTCTTGAAACTTTGAAACTGTCCGGGAAACTTCAGACTTTTTATATGAAGGATAACGGAAATTTCAAGGAGCTCGATCTCAGAGATTGCAAGGGACTGAAAGGTATTACTCTTCAGAATAACAAGATTGACAGTCTTAATGTTTCAGGACTCGAGAACCTGAAATACCTGTTTTGCAATGAAAACGAACTTACCAAATTAACACTGGGAAACAACAAGGCTTTGTATGAATGTAAGTGCAGTGGAAATAAGCTTAAAGAGCTTAAGATCGATTCGAATCCCCACTTACTCAGATGTGAAGATAATCAACTCGAATATCTGGATATAAGCGAAGCTTCTGAACTGCGTGAAGCCACCAATCTTATGGGCTATCACGGTACGAATGAAGAGCATCAAATATATTATGGTACCGTATCCGGAAAAACCTATGAAATCTATATCGATACAGGCGTAAAGATCTACACTGATAAGATTGAGGATAAGCCTTCAAATAACGGCCAGGGAAATAACAACCAGGGCGGCAATAATCAGGGATCAGGCAATGTGGATCCTGTGGGCGAATCCGGAACCCTGATCAGAGGTTTTGTTAAGAGACTATATACCTGCGTTCTCGGAAGAGATGCAGAGACAGACGGTCTTAATTTCTGGACCAACGATCTTTATAACTTCAAGGTAACCGGTGCAGAGGTTGCGCAGGGCTTCATCTTCAGTCAGGAGTTCAAGGACAGAAAGACTTCGGACGAGGACTTCGTTAAGATCTTGTACAATACCTTTTTCGACAGGGAGCCTGAGACAGACGGATTCAATTTCTGGGTCGGACTTCTTAAGTCGGGCACTTCCAGAGAGACTGTAGCAAACGGATTCATCTTCTCGCAGGAGTGGGCCGACACATGTGCGACATACGGCATCAGATCCGGCTGCGATATCAAGTCAAAGGTAACAATAACGCCGACTGACCGTACGTATGGTTTTGTGGAGCGACTTTATGTGAAGGCTTTCAACAGAGATTTTGATGCTGAAGGACGCGAATACTGGGCAAATCTCTTGTCCAATTACAGCATCACCGGCGAGCAGGCAGGAGCGAACTTCTTCCTGAGCAAAGAGATGGAAGATTACCATTTGTCGAATGAGGAATTCGTCAACAGATTGTATGCGACATTCATGGACCGCGAAGGCGAGGAAGACGGAGTGAAATACTGGGTCGGAGTGCTCGCAGGCGGCGCCTCAAGAGAAAGCGTTGTCTACGGATTTACGAGAAGCCCTGAGTTCACGGAGAAGTGTGTTGTGGCAAGGATATTGCCGTACTGATAGTGTTTTCGAGAAGAAGACCGGGAAAAGGAAGACAAAGAAAACTATGGCATATAAGATCATTTCGGGACGATTCGAGACGGGTACAAAGGAGCAGCAATTCGGATATATTCAGCTGTTCGGCAATGAGGATATTCAGTACTTCTTTGACCTGTATTTTCACTGGTACAATCTGGTCCATGAGACCGGCCACTGCATCTGCGAGAGGTACGGCGCGGACATGCCGGCTTTTGACGAGGAGATGTTCGTGAACAGATTTGCCGTGGCATACTACCGCAGTGTCGGCGAGGATGATAAACTTGCCGCACTTCAGAACAGGCTCTCGGCTATCCTGAGTAATGTTCCGTCACCGGTTCCGGAAGGCGAGACATTCGCGGAATTTTATAAGCGCATCTGGAATACGGAACAGCTCGCGAACGTGATGATATACGGTTACTTTCAGCTCAACAGTGTGCTGGAAGCTTTGAAGCAGAGCGGCAGTTTGACGGAAGTCCTTCAGGAGATCAAAGTTCCGGTAAACGACACCGTGACACCTGAGAAATGTCAGGCGGAGATCACATCTTCAAATGCGTCTCTGTTTCTCGAGAAAGCGATATCCAATCTCAAGGCGATGGGCGTTGATGTGCCTGAGATAAGACTCGAACTTACTGACAATCCTGAGATCCAATGTGCGAGACCGGAGTAAAGGAGGCCGTTATGAGCAGACTAAAAGAACTTCGAAATCATGTGTATGGAATGATAAACAAATTGGATGATGTTGACGAACGCACGGCTGCAATAACTCATCTTAACGGAGTAGCTCTTGCCTCGGTTATCCTCGCGAAAAAGCGAGGCCTTAACGCAGAACTGGCTTCAATGGCAGCGATGCTTCACGACCTTCATGCATATACGACAGGATCGTATGATGATCATGCACATCAGGGAGCGAAGCTTGCCGGGTCTATCCTTAAGGAACTCAATCTCACAAGCGATGAGGAAAACGACATCATCTGTTCTGCTATCTATCATCATGACGACAAACTTGTTGTTGATTCTCCTATGGACGAACTTCTTAAGGATGCCGATGTCATAAGTCACACGATGCATGATCCTTCAAAGGCGATCAAGGAAAAGGAACAGGCGAGATTTGACAGTATCTGTGCCGAGTTGGGATTAAAAGGTTAATAATCTTCATATTGTCTGATAAAATAGGTGGTATCTGACATTAGAATTGAAAGGCAGGTATCACCATGAAAATCGGTTGCGTAAAAGAAATCAAGAACAACGAATTCCGCGTGGGCTTAACACCGGATAATGTACGCGCTTATGTAGCGGCAGGTCATCACGTTTACATCGAAAAAGGTGCAGGCGTCGGCTCAGGCTTTGCAGACATCGAGTATGTTGATGCGGGAGCATCTCTGATCGACAACGCGGCCGATGTATGGCAGATGTCCGACATGATGGTCAAGGTTAAAGAGCCTCTCGAATCCGAGTATCCTCTTTTCCACGAAGGCCTCATCCTCTACACATATCTTCATCTGGCAGCTGACAAGGAGCAGACAGATGCTCTCCTGAACGGCAAGGTCAAAGCAGTTGCTTATGAGACACTTCAGGAGACTGACAGATCATTGCCGCTCCTGGCACCTATGTCCCAGATCGCAGGTCGTCTCTCCATTCAGGAAGGCGCCAAATATCTCGAGAAGAAGTTCGGAGGCGAAGGAATCCTTCTTGCAGGTGTTCCCGGAACTCCTAAAGCTAACGTAGTCATCCTCGGCGGCGGAACTGTCGGAATGAACGCTTGTAAGATCGCCGTCGGTATGGGTGCAAACGTTACCATCCTCGACGTTAATCTCAAGAGGCTCGAGCAGCTCGACAACATGTTCGGCGCTCACATCCAGACACTCGTTTCCACCGACAGCAATATCGAGCGCGTCATCAAGGACGCTGATCTCGTTATCGGTTCCGTACTCATCCCTGGCGCTTCCACACCGAAGCTGTTCAAGAAGAAGTATCTCCCTGAGATGAAGAACGGTGCTGTTTTCGTTGACGTTGCCATCGACCAGGGCGGCTGCGGCGAGTCAAGCAAAGTCACCACTCACGACGATCCGGTCTACATCGAAGAGGGCGTCGTTCACTACTGCGTAGGCAACATGCCCGGTGCCGTTCCGAGAACCAGCACCATCGCTCTTACCAATGCCACATTGAAGTACGGTCTTCAGATCGCAGAGTCAGGCCTCGAGGACGCTTGCAAGAAGAACCCTGTCATTGCTACAGGCGTCAACTGTTACATGGGCAAGCTCACCAACAACAACGTTGCCATCGCTCACGGCTACGAATTCACTGACCTTTCCGGTCTCATCTGAACCGAATAACATTTGAACCCGAAGCCTGCTGACAGATCCTTTTGTCGGCAGGCTTTTTTCTCTCGAAAACAACCGTGGTATAATTGTGTCACGGAATAAGTGGATAAGGTTTTCCAAAATGGAGGATAGAAAAATGAAGTACAGAAAAGTATTGGCAGCTCTCCTGCTGTTTACCTTTGCTTTTGTCGGCTGCTCGAAAACGATCACCGAAGAGTCGCTTAAGGTAAGACACAAGGAGATCAAAGAAACTGCGGAGCCCACGATAAGCGAATATGGTACGCCAACGGACCCGACCCTTGTCGAGCCGGAGCCGACAGATGATGTTAAACCGACGGTTAGCACCGGTGACTACTCCGGTGGCGAGATCATGGATCTCGACATGTATATCGATTATGTGGGAAATGAGATCAACTATGGAAATGATATCCAGGAGCTCATCGCAGAGAAGACAGGCATCCGCGTCAAAGAGGAGTATCTTTACGGACAGACTCTCGGCGAGGCCATTGATGTGATGGTCGCCTCTGGTCAGTTCCCTGACTTTATCGATGCAGGAACTGAAAGTGAGACTCTGTATGAGAATGACTTTCTCGTAGCCTGGGATCCTTATCTGGAGATGTATCCTAACCTTAAGGAACTGTTTTCCGATGAGGAATGGGACAAGTTCCGTATGGAAGACGGACACATCTATTGGGCGAATGTTTCCGGAAATCACTATAACAATGTTGATACGTCTACGGGTCATGCCGGCGAGGCTTTCTGGATCCAGACACGTGTACTGAAGGAGTTCGGTTATCCGAAGGTTGAGACTCTGGATGATTATTTCCAGCTCCTTGAGAATTACTACGAACTTTATCCGACGATGCCTGACGGAACTGACATCATCCCTTACACGATCCTTTGTGAGGACTGGCGTTATTTCTGTATCGAGAATCCGCCGATGTTCCTGGACGGCTATCCGAATGACGGCTGCTGCATCGT
>CADCQX010000383.1 GCA_902803695.1 Oscillospiraceae bacterium | reverse complement strand
TGGCCGAGCATATACTTCATTGCCCTTCTGTCTGCAGTAACGACTTCGTCTTTTACCTTATTTACTGTCAGAAAATCCTTCTCGCTCAAGAGTGGCTCATATTCCAAAACAGCCTCATTGATCACATCTCTAAGCTTGATCGGCTCGAAAAGATAATCCCTTCTCGTGCTCTTGATCCTCGCATATTGAAGCATCTGCTCAACTGATTCATTAAGTCTGCATCTGATGTATTCCATCTTATATTTCAGATCCGGCTCGAAAGTATGATTATCCAGAAGAAGTGTCATGAGCGATATCGGAGTCTTGATCTCATGAGCCCAGGACTCGGTATACTCCTCATGATCTTCAAGACTTGCGGCAAGACTGGATACGGTTCCGTTATACTCGATCAGGGTACTGTACAGTTTCTCGATCACTTCATCACATGAATGACCCGATTCTGTTTTGAGACTATCCTTGTTATCTTTGCTCGGATAATCCAGAAAATTCATAAACGCCCTGTTTATCTTGTTTTCCTTATATATCGAATAGACACAGGCGACAGCAAACATGATCAGAGAGAAAAGGAGCGTCGCTAGAGCAAGTTTTTTCATGGCAGCAGCATCAGTTGCCCACATGCTGACAACAAAGAACACATCAAACAGAATAAGTATGATGAACCAGATGAGATTATTCTTTATCGCATAGAGAAACGACTTCATTTTTCCTCCGTCTCAACGATCTTATATCCCACGCCCCTTACAGCCTGAACCGTACAAGGCATATTGAGGCTTGCCATCGTCTTCTTAAGTCTGGTGAGATTGACCTGAAGAGCATTCTCATCGATAAACTCTGATGTTCCCCAGACCTTATCCGATATCTCCTGACGGCTTACCTCTTCGCCTCTGTTCTGCAGAAGAACTTCAAGGATCTTGCCCTGGTTCTTTGGAAGAATTACAGAAGTCCCGTCAATGTATAGCGTATATGTAAGCCTGTCCAAAAGGAAACCCGGACCTTCGAGAAGGTTGGATCTGCCTTCATATCTCTTAAGGACATTGGAAATTCGAAGGAGCAGTCTCTCCTTACGATAAGGCTTGGTCATGAACTCATCGGCTCCAAGTTCCAGCGCATTAAGTTCATCCTTAAGATCGTCCCTTGACGTCAGGATAACAACAGGAACTGAACTCTTATTCTTGAGATCTCTGCAGATCTGAAATCCGCTTAAGTTCGGAAGATTGATATCCAAGAGGACCAGATCAGGTTCATGTTTCAATATATCGGACGAAACGTCATCGAATTTATCGATGACGCTTACGTTATATCCGTTATTCTCGAGCATCGAAGACAATTCCTCTCTTACAAGGACTTCATCTTCAACTACACAGATGCGTTTCAAATTTATTCCTCCCTCTCAGGGTTCATCAGAGTCTTCAAGTACTTATAACTCGCTCTCTTAACCACTAAGATATAGATACATTCTATCAGAACAAAAGCGATCAGAACAATCGCGGCTGATATCATGAGATTCGACATACTGGTCTTAGTCCTTGATGACAGGATTCCGGCAAACAGCGCTCTGACACCAAAGAAGCTGCTAACGGCTGCAACAGCTATCGGTATACCGAAATACCAGTTGATCTGTTTGGATGAACTCTGACACATGATCTTATGAGTAGCTCCAAGCTTGACCAGAGTCTTATATCTCTTACTGCTCTTCTTCTGATTCATCAGGAACTGAACACCCAATATCGTATTGGCGATAACGAGGAATACCAGTGCGAGATAGATCGTCACGTAACTTGTAGCAACCAGATAGAACAGCTGCCTTCCCATGTTATTCATATAAGACTCATATTCATAAATGAGTGTTCTCTCGCTGTCGATCTTATTAGTTACATACTCCAACGTCTGAAAGATATTGCCGTCGATATACTTATCCTCATCAAGAGCAGCATTAAGATAACTCCTGTAATTATCCTGCACCAACTGATCAAAATCCTCATCAGAAATGATCAACGCAAATCCCGGTGACAGAAGATAATCCGTGACTACCGGAGTAGTCTGAACCTGACCTGTCAGAACATAATCCTTACCTGCCAGTGTAACCTGTGGTCTTTGTTCCAGTACCTTATTAAAACCGCTCACGATCTGATCACGTGACACATCATTATCAATAAATGTTGCAAGTTCACCTTCGCCCAGAACAACAGGCTCCTTACCGCACAACTGAAGGATCTTGTTATAATCGCTGAGCCTAAATAGATACGGATACGTGTCATACATGCGGTCACCGGAATAAATGAACCCATCACTGTATTGCTTCATGAGCTCCATGGCATTGTCCATATTATAGACATCAAAATCTTCCATATCGGCTTCTTCCGGAACTTTTACATTACCTATCCTGATCTCATCAATGAACGAGAACATCTCCGTTACTCCGATATTATCCAGATCGTCTTTTATCTTCTCCGGAGTATTAAGATCAGGCGTTTCTCCATAAGCCTCAACGTATGCATTGTACATATCTTCCGACAAAGGCATATCACATCTGATCGTATAGTCCATTACATGACCTCTATAGAGATCATAAGATGTAAACACCGACACACCTGCGCCCATGCATACCAGTGAAGAAAGAACGAGCAAAGAGCAGATCGCCATTGTTCCCGACTTGTAGATGACCGTATCCTCTACCTGGCGGAAAGTAAAGACATGCAGTTTCTTACCGCTCTTCCTCCTGGCGATCTTATCGATAAAGAATCTGATTCCCCAGAAGAAAGTGAACGTTCCGATCAATCCTACTATTAAGGTCAGCATCATATACCGAAGATCTATCCACGAGATGCCCTTTATAGCCAGATAATATGCACCTGCCAGGAAGACGGCTCCCACAAAACTTGCAACCAGATACAAAGCAGGATGTTTTCTCTTCTTTATGTTGTCAGGCGAATCTGCAAGTAAAGCTCCGATTTCTTTTCGAAAAAGAGAGATGCTTATAAAGAAGAAGGAAACTAGCTTAATAGCCATAAAACCTGCAAAGGTCAGCAAAAGTGCCCTCAGATCAAAGGTCGACTGATGCTCCAGATAACCAACACCAACCGCCTTTACGGTTATAAGACTCATTAATTCCGAGAAAAGGAGTGATACCGGAAGTCCAATAACAAGCGCTATCACGGAACTGGCGACATCTTCCAGAAGAAGCATGAAGAAAAGTTTCGAACGCTTCATTCCCATCATCATGTAAACGCCAAGTTCATGGCTTCTTCTCTCTATCTGATATTTACTCGCGTAGTAGATCAAAAAGAACAGTACAACAAGAGTAAACGCATAAAGAGCGGTGATCATTGCCACAAGCTTATTGATGGCATCACTTTCCAACGTCTGAATATACCTTACGATATCCTGATCTTTAATGGAAAGCACAACATAAAATGCAATTATCGATATGACCAGCGAACTCATAAAAAGAAGGTTTTCCTTCTGACTTCGCTTGGTATTACGCAGTACCAGCTTAGAGAACATTTGCAGAACCTCCTCCGAGCTGTGCCATGACCTTCATTATCCTCTCGTAAAAGCTTGCTCTCGTCTCATTTTCTCTATCTTTACGAAGCTCATGGAATATCTTGCCGTCTTGAATAAACATGATGCGACTACAAAAACTTGCCGCATTTGAATCATGAGTAACCATTAGTATGGTAGCATTTTCATCCTTATTAAGACCTTCCAGCTTAGTCATAAGCGACTTGGCATTCTTGGAGTCAAGCGCACCCGTTGGCTCATCAGCGAGGATGATCTTAGGATTCAATATGAGAGCCCTTGCAGCAGCAACTCTCTGCTTCTCACCACCGGACATCTGTGACGGAAACTTATCGACAATATCCTCTATCTCCAGATACTTGATCAACTTGTCCATTCTTTCTTCCGTATTCTCATTTCCTTTATGAAGAGAGATCGGAAGCATTATATTTTCTCTTCCTGTAAGGTTATCTACCAACTCGAAATTCTGGAAAAGATAACCCATGTCCTTGCCTCTGTACTGAGCAAGTTTGGTTCCTTTGAGTTTGGATATCTCCTGTCCGTTTAATTCGATCGTTCCGCCGGTCGGCTTAATAACAGTTGCAATACAGTTAAGCAAAGTAGATTTTCCCGAACCGCTTGCGCCCATGATCCCGAGGAACTCGCCTTCCATGACATTAATGTCAATTCCGTCTATAGCACGAGTCAGGTTATCCTGCTTTCCGTAATACTTTTTCAGTGATTCAATCTTCAAAATAGGTTTCATGAATAATCCTCCGTTCTTGTACAGATAAATCTTAGTACAACAACACAGGTATTTGAACTTACACCTGATGTAAGGTTTCTTTCCTTCTCGAAAAAGCCCAAAGAAAAGGCCGCTCTCCTTGGAGAACGGCCTCTCGTATCAGTTAGTTCTAATTAGTTTTCAAGGAATCTCTTCCTGTAGAAAATGAGTGTTACAGCTATCAACATGAGGACTTCTGCAATCTGGATCAATCCCTCACGATAACTCTCACCCGTCGCAACTACTCCGCTTGTCGAAGTTACCTGATTATTGCTGTTATTGCTCGTCTTGGTAACTTCAAATTCAGTAGTTAAAGCAGAACCGTCACTAAACGAAGTAACCATCGTATGCTTACCGCCCGGCAATCCGTTAACGTAATCCGTTGTAAGTTTGACGTTACCACTATCATCAACATAATATGCACTGTCGCTTATCTCAGCTCCATCAACCGTTACCTTAACCACGGTCACATCAGACGGAGTAGGTGTAGGCGCCTGTGTAATGACAGGAGTCGGTGTTACCGAACTCGTCGGAGTAGGCGTTACATCAGTCGTCGGTGTCGGAGTTGTTGTAGGTGTCGTCGTCGGCTTATCTGTCGGCTTATCCGTAGGAGTATTCGTCGGTGTATCAGTCGGTGTATCAGTTGGTGTATTTGTTACCTCTGTGTAAGTATTGGTAATTGTTACACTTCCTGTATTTCCCGAATCTGTAAGAGTAACACTTTGCTTGTCATACGTTGTCTCCAATGTATATCCTGTAACATTGGCATCTACCTCAGTTACAATATACGTTCCGGAATTAGGAACAGGGATATTAACAGTCTCTCCGGCCTCGATCGTGAATTCATATACATCATCCTGGATGCCACAAGAATCGTTTACATACTTATCACCATACTTAACCGTAAACTTATAAGATGTTACTGTCGAAGGAGCTCCACTGGCTTCTTTGCTGACATCAATACTATAAGAGATCTTACTATATGTATTGGTGATCAAAACCTCAGGCGACATATTTGTATCATCGACTGTTACGCTATCCTGATCATACTCTACACTCAGCTTATATCCTGATACTCCTCCGCCTTCTTCTTCTACACTATAGATTCCAGGTTCATTCAGAGCGACAACAGTCTCACTACCTGCTGCTACCGTAAACAACTGTTTACTTGTTCCCAAAGAACCATCGTTCTGAACGTAGTTATCTGTTCCAACCTTCTTGATCGCGAATTCGAATGATCCGCTAACACTGTTGATTCCAATAACATCCTTGCTAACCTTTATAGAATAATTAGAAGATTGAATTAAGGAATATGTATTTGTAATCTTTACTGAACCACGGTTGTCATTATCTGAAAGGATCACACTGTTTTCTGTGCCGTTACCATACTTGATCTCGAGGTTATAGTTAGTTACAGCAGCATCAACCTCAGTTACAGTATATGTTCCGGATTCAGGAACAGAAACTTCCTTCTCAGAGTTATTTCCAACCTGGAATCTGTACTCGCCGGTTTGGAATTTACCCTCACCATTTACGTACTGATTACCCTTCATAACAGTAAATTCGAATGTATCCTTGCCTGCCGGAGCATCAGTAGCTACTTTACTAACCAAAATACTGTAATCAATCTTCGTATAAGCATTAGTAATCTTAACCGTACCAGTAGTATTTTCATCAGTGATAATCACATCATTTCCTTCATAGGATGTCGAAACTTTGTAACCACTAACCTCTGCGCTCGAAGCCTGCTCAACTACTGTATATGGTCCCTTAGCTGCGATTGCTACCTTTTTAGATCCTTCAGCCTGTACGGTGAAGTAATTCGCAGTAGTTCCAAGAGTTCCATCGTTCTGTACATACTGTTCTCCGCTCATAACTGCGAAGCTAAATGTTGATACTCCATCAGGTGCACCTGAAACGGATTTCTCAACAGTAATGCTGTAATCGTTGACAATAGCAACATAAGTATTTGTAAAGTCAGCACTCTTTTCATTAGAGGAAGACGTCAACTCTACGATCTTAACTATTGTGAGATCCGTATCACAGGTATATTGTTTGCCATCTATACCAGAAGATGTCTCCTGAACTGTATATGTTCCGAGTTTTGCAGGAGCAATCTCGTATACATACTTGTTGGAGTTATTAGGATCTACTGTCCA
>CADCQX010000382.1 GCA_902803695.1 Oscillospiraceae bacterium | reverse complement strand
TTTCCAGGGATACGGTTATCAATAACTTTATCAACACGACAGAGTGGGATGATTTCTGTAAATCATACGGAGTCAAGTCCGGTGCTCGCTTCCCGATCAATGATCCGTCTGATATCCTTGATTTCGCCAGAAGACTTTACACATGCTGTCTCGAGAGAGAGCCTGATCCGGAAGGCCTTAAGTTCTGGAACGATGCTCTTGTCAATCACAAGATGACAGGCACACAGGTTGCAAAAGAATTCTTCTGGTCTGCTGAATTCCTGTTATTTAAGACAAGTGATGAGGAGTTTGTCACGCGACTATATAGAACGATGCTCGGTCGTGAACCTGAGCCGGAAGGATTCGCCTTCTGGATCAACGATCTGAAGGTCGAGTCACGTGAGGAAGTATTCATGGGATTTGCCAGATCTCCTGAGTTCAAGGGTGTCTGTGAGAAGTGCGGTATTTCCTGGATGTGATCGTAAGATCGGATAATTAACGAGGGGGAGCCTTAATGGCTCCTTCTTTTTGTTTTTTTGTGACAAAACTGTCACAACTTCGTCACGGGATTAGATTTTGAAGTAAAATACAGAATTGTATCATACGGTAAAACAACAAACGGAGGATACAACATGGCTTTGCTTGAAGTTAAAGGCATAAAGAAAACTTACACAACCAGATTCGGTAACAATCACGTTCACGCTCTCAAAGAGGTGAACTTCGATGTCGAGTCAGGAGATTTTGTAGCGATCATGGGTGAGTCCGGTTCCGGTAAGACTACGCTATTGAATCTTCTGGCAGCTTTCGACAAGCCGACATCCGGAACGATAACCATTGACGGCAAGGAGCTCGTTACACTTAATGACAATTCTCTTGCTGCATACAGAAGAACCAATCTGGGATTCGTATTCCAGGATTTCAATCTCCTTGATACACTCAACATCAAGGATAATATCCTTCTTCCGATCGTTTTGAGCGGTAAGAACATAAACGATTATAAGGAGAGATTGGATTCGATCACAAAGGATATCGGAATCAACGATGTATTGAAGAAATACCCTCATGAGATTCCCGGAGGTCAAAAGCAGAGAGTAGCTGTTGCCAGAGCTCTTATAACCGAGCCTAAGATGATACTTGCAGACGAGCCGACAGGTGCATTGGATTCACAGTCATCTGATGAGTTGCTTCGTGTTTTCGAGAGGATCAACAAGAACGGTCAGACCATACTTATGGTTACACACTCTGTAGCGGCTGCATCACATTCCAACAGAGTCCTCTTTATCAAGGACGGTGTAGTATATCATCAGATCTACAGAGGAGACGCAACAGACGAAGAGTTGTATAAGAAGATATCTGATACTCTTACCATGCTTCGAAAAGGCGGTGAAGAGTGATGGGTACCGCCATTTACAGAAAACTCGCTAAGAGTAATATCACGAAGAACTACAGGTTCTTTATCCCGAGAATACTCACGGAAGCAGGACTTCTCGCGTGTCTTTTCATTACTTTTACAATGACTATCGACAAGAAGGTATGCCAGGGCTACGGCGGAGCTTATATGTCGTTTATCATGGCTATCGGAACAGTCATTGTTTCTTTGCTGTCATTGGTGCTCATGATCTACAGCAACTCGTTTCTTATGAAGCAGAGAAAACCGGAGTTCGGTCTTTATCACTGCCTTGGCATGGAGAAAAGGCATGTCGGAAAGGTACTCTTTCATGAAAGCCTTATGACCAGTGTGATCTCGATCGTATCAGGTGCAGCATTCGGTGTTCTTTTTTACAAGGTATGCTCACTTATAATCTGTAAGATCTTACATACGGATTCGATAACGGGCTTTTACTACATTAAGCCTTTATCACTTGTTCCGCCGATCATTCTTTTCATCGTGATCGATATAATCGCATATATCATAAACCGTATCAGCATCGCGAGGATGCGTCCTGTGGAGCTTATCAGCAGCGGTCACAAGGGTGAGAAGGAACCTAGAGTAAGATGGGTGCTTCTTGTTCTGGGTGTCATCTGCCTCGGATCAGGTTATGCGATCTCTCTTAGTATCAAATCACCGATCAAGGCTTTGGAACTTTTCTTTCTTGCAGTATTCCTTGTTATCTTCGGAACATATTTCCTGTTCGTGGCAGGTTCGATCTTTGTATTGAAAGTTCTTAAGAAGAACGAGAAATTCTATTATAATCGTCTCAATATGCCATGCGTATCGGGCCTTCTCTACAGGATGAAGCAGAACGCAGTAGGCCTTGCTTCAATTGCGATCCTTGTTACAAGTGTACTTGTCATGCTGTCGACAACTATCAGCCTTTATACCGGCATGAACAGTGCGATCGACGATATGTTTCCTCAGCAGTGCTATGTAATGACTGAGCGTAACGGATATGAGATCATTGATCCAAAGGATGCCGAGAAGTGTGCTTATGAGGTGGCATCGAAAATGGGATTTGAGATCGAGAAGGGAAGCGTTCAACGTTATCTTGAGGTCACGCTCGTAAAGAACGATAATAATTTCGATTTCATGGAATATAATGAAGCCGAACTGGATAATGTCGTCAATTTCCTCATTGTTAAGAAATCCGATTATGAGACTATGATGGGCAAGAAGACAGATATTGGCGATAAGGATGTAATCTATTATCCGATAACGATCTCCGAAAAAGAGACTCCGTCTGTTTTCCGCATCTCCGGCGAAGATTTTAATGTTATTGAGAAGATAGAAGCATTCCCGATATCGAGCGCTATGGGAAATGTAGTTCCTGTATACGGTATAGTTGCAAACGATGAAGTTGTTGATAAATGGTACGAAGAACAGAAAGCATTATTTGGTGATTTTGCTTCGGAATTCGACGAGCGTTATGCGATCGAATTTAAGGATCCTGACAGGTTCTACCGCGAAGGTAAAGATTATAGTCCGGAACTTCTGAAGGCTATTCGTCCATACATGGACGGGTTCGATAACGGTATGGTCGGTTATAATGTCGAGTCCTGCGCCGATGTTCGAGATGAGCTGTTCAGCCTCTATGGAACTTTGCTTTTCCTCGGACTTATCCTGGGTACGGTATTTATCTTCACGACTGCACTCATCATCTACTACAAGCAGATCTCTGAGGGCTATGAGGACAGAGACCGTTTCAAGATCATGGAAAAGATCGGCATGAGCCAGAAGGAAGTCAAGAAAACGATCAAGACTCAGGTGGTCATGGTATTCTTCCTTCCGTTGATCGTGGCAGGTATCCACGTTGCCTTTGCGTTCCCGATCATCGTTAAGCTCCTTAACCTTCTTTTGATGGGTGACACTATGCACTATGTTATCTGCACTTTGATCGTTTACCTTTCATTCGCGATCGTTTATGGCCTGATATATTCAGGAACATCGAAAACGTATTATAATATTGTCAAATAACTGATCAAGCGGAGATGTAAATGTATCGGATTTTTCTGGTTGAAGATGACAATGCTCTTGCTAAAGCTATGAAAGAGCAGATTAGTAATTGGGGAATGGATGTTCATATCCCTAATGACTTCAGGGACATTATGTCCGAGTTCGCATCTTATGACCCGCAACTGGTGCTCCTCGACATCAAACTCCCGTTCTTCAACGGTTATCACTGGTGTGAAGAGATAAGGAAAGTATCTACTGTACCGGTAGTCTTCATATCATCAGCATCCGATAATATGAATATCGTCATGGCGATGAATATGGGCGGGGATGATTTCATCCCCAAGCCCGTAGATCCCATGGTCCTTACGGCGAAGATCCAGGCGATACTCCGCCGTAACTATGAGATCAAGACCAACTCTTCAGTCATCGGTTTCAACGGTGCAACACTTAACCTTGATGATTGTACGGTAAGATTCAATGATCAAGCGGCAGAACTTACGAGAAATGAATTCCGTATCCTTCGTGTCCTTCTCGAAAACAAGGGCAAGATCGTAAGCCGCGATTCTCTAATGAATGCTCTTTGGCAGGATGATTGTTTCGTGGAAGAAAACACTCTGACGGTAAATATCGCCAGACTTCGTAAAAAACTGGAAGACATCGGACTTGAAGAACTCATAATCACTAAGCCAAGGAGCGGATATATCATTCAATGAAAAGATCTGCAAAAGTATTCCTTGATACGATTAAGAAGTTTTCATGGCTGCTTGCCGCACTTCTCATAGAGAATGCGGTAAGCTTTGCCGTTTTCTGGCTTTATAACGTCAGTCTGGAACCCGTCATATATCTTCTTGTAGTTGATGTTGTTATTTTGGGCATTATCTTCGCCGCTATGTACGGAAGAAACATCGTATCATCTTCCAAACGTAAGCAGATGAAGAACAGTCCGGAAGGGGAGTGGCGTGATGATATCCCTGCTGATACCCTGGCTGAAGAAGACTACAGAGAGATGTTAAGGAATGTCATAAGAAAACTCGAGACTATTGAGTCCTCTAACAGTGAGGAACGTCAGGATATGCTGGAGTACTATACGACCTGGGTGCATCAGATCAAGACTCCGATCTCCGTCATGAGACTTAAGTTGAAGAATGAAGATACACAAGAAAACAGGGAACTTCTGAACGAACTTTTCAGGATCGAGCGATACGTGGATATGGTCCTTCAGTACATAAGACTTGATTCGGATTCGTCGGATCTTGTGATAACGGAATACAGGCTTGATGAGCTTATCAAGGAAGCTATAAAGAAATACGCTACCCAGTTTATCGCCAGCAAGGTAAGAGTTGTGTATGAAGGCACTGACAATAAAGTCGTGACCGACAAGAAATGGTTGCTTCTTATCTTGGAGCAGCTTATATCCAATGCCATAAAGTATTCTCCTGAAGGAGAGGTAAGGATAATCGTTACAGATAAAAACGAGGTCATAGTAAAAGATAACGGTATCGGAATAAACCCGGAAGATCTGCCGAGGATTTTCGAGAAAGGGTATACGGGTAATAACGGAAGGATCGGAATGAACTCCAGCGGGCTTGGATTATATCTGAGTAAAAAGGCAGCTGACAAGATCATGGTTCCGATAAGCGTAAAGAGTGAACCGGGCAAGGGAACGGAGTTTACACTGGATCTTAGTAAGAGAGACGTCTTGGTGGATTAATGTCTCTTGCATAATTGAACAAATGATAAAGCATAAAACAATAATTATTTATTATAATGTTTGATTGAATTTCACACTGCTATTGTTATAATTCGATATTAAAGATGGGCAATGGCGTTCACTTAAGGCGAAGTTCGCCCTTAAGGGGACGTCTTTTTCTTGGGAGTGTGATTTATGTTAAAACCTGATCGTAAAATTGTTCTGGAAGACGGCAAAGAGTACGTCGGCTTCGGTTTCGGCGCTAAAGTCGAGAGAGTTTGTGAGATCGTTTTTAACACTTCTATGGTTGGCTATCAGGAGATCATCTCTGATCCTTCATACACGGATCAGATGGTTGTTATGACATATCCTCTGATTGGTAACTACGGTGTTACGGACGATGACTATGAGACAAAGAACCCGAGTATCGGAGGCCTTATAGTAAGCGACTATAACGATATGCCTTCGAACTTCAGATATACCAAGACCCTCTCGGAGGAGCTTGAGGATAACGGTATTCCTGGAATAAGCGGAGTCGATACCAGAGAGATAACCAGAAGTATCAGAGATATCGGATCAAGAAGAGTGATCATTACCGATATAAACACCACAAAGGAAGAAGCTTTGAAGAAGATCGCGGAGACACCTGTTCCTCATGATCAGGTAAGCCGCGTAAGCTGCAAGAAGAGATGGTATTCGAGAACTCCGAACCCGAAGTTCAATGTAGTAGCCATCGACTGCGGTATCAAGCTCAATATCATCCGTAAGCTCAACAGCTACGGTTGTAACGTTACAGTCGTTCCATACGATACATCAGCCGAAGAGATCGAATTCATGAAACCTGACGGAATATTCCTTTCCAACGGCCCTGGAGACCCTGAGGATGTTACGCCTGTTATCAATACGGTCAAGGCTTTGAAGGGTAAATATCCGATCTTCGGTATCTGCCTCGGTCATCAGATGATCTCCCTTGCATACGGAGCTTCAACATATAAGCTCAAGTTCGGTCACAGAGGCGGTAACCATCCGGTCAAGAACCTCGAGACGGGTAAGATCGAGATCACATCCCAGAACCACAGTTACGCAGTTAACATGGACAGCCTCAAGGACACTAAGCTTAAGGCTACACACATAAATCTTCTCGACAACACCATTGAAGGTGTCGAGTGTGTTGAGGACAATGTCTTCTCCGTTCAGTACCATCCTGAAAGTGCACCTGGTCCGCAGGACAGCACATACCTGTTCGAGAAGTTTACAAAGATGATGAAGGAGGTATCCGAAAATGCCTAAGAGAACTGATATAAAGAAGGTTCTGGTCATCGGTTCGGGACCTATAGTCATCGGTCAGGCTGCCGAGTTCGACTATGCAGGAACACAGGCCTGCCTGGCACTCAAGGAAGAAGGATATGAGGTTATCCTCGCTAACTCCAACCCTGCAACTATCATGACAGATACTTCCATTGCCGATAAGGTTTACATGGAACCGTTGACACTCCGTTATCTGGCACGCATCTGTCGTCTTGAAAGACCTGATGCCATCGTTCCTGGTATCGGCGGACAGACAGGTCTTAACCTTGCCATGCAGCTCGCGAAAAAGGGTGTTCTCGAAGAGTGCGAGATCGAACTTCTCGGAACTGATGCGAAGAGTATCGAGTGCGCAGAGGACCGTGAGTTGTTCAAGGAATTGTGCGAGAAGATCGGTGAACCTGTCGTTCCTTCTCAGATCACATACAGCATCGAAGAAGCTCTCGCTGCAGCAGATGAGATCGGATATCCTGTAATCTTGAGACCTGCATTTACCCTTGGTGGTACAGGCGGCGGATTTGCAAATGATCCGGAAGAACTTAAGGTAATGATGAAGAATGCTCTTGCTCTTTCACCTGTACATCAGGTTCTTATCGAGAAGAGTATCAAGGGTTATAAGGAGATCGAGTACGAGGTGATCCGTGATGCCAATGATACGGCTATTACGGTTTGTAACATGGAGAACCTTGATCCTGTCGGTATCCACACAGGTGACTCTATAGTTGTAGCTCCTTCCCAGACACTTACCAATAAGGAATATCACATGCTTCGTGACAGTGCCCTGAAGATCATCAGAGCTCTCGGAGTTAAGGGAGGATGTAACTGCCAGTTCGCGCTTGATCCTCACTCATTCAAATACTATGTAATCGAAGTTAACCCTCGTGTATCCAGATCCTCCGCTCTTGCATCAAAGGCCAGCGGTTATCCTATCGCGAGAGTATCAGCTAAGATCGCCGTAGGTATGAACCTTGACGAGATCCAGCTTGCTAATACGCCTGCATGCTTTGAGCCTGCACTCGACTATGTAGTAACAAAGATGCCGAGATTCCCGTTCGATAAGTTCCCGGCAGCTATGAACAAGCTTTCTACTCAGATGAAGGCAACAGGCGAAGTAATGAGCGTCGGCCGTACATTTGAGGAAAGCCTTCTTAAGGCTATCCGTTCTCTGGAAGACAGCAAGAACCACATCCATATGACGAAGTTCGATTCAGAGCATATGAACGTGGAAGATCTTCTCGATTACATCAAAGAGGGAACGGACGACCGTATCTATGCGATCTCACAGCTTATGTGGCTCGGTGTTGATATCTCGCTTATCTGTGACATCACAGGTATCGACATGTTCTTCCTCGATAAGATCAAGAAGATCGTTGATTTCGAGAAAGAGATGGAAGAGAACAAGAACTCCATGGAACACCTTATCGAAGCAAAGAGAATGGGATTCTCCGATTCTTATGTTGCAGAACTCTGGGGCATTACAGAAGATGATGTATATAAGCTCCGTCTCGATAACAATATCGCTCCTATCTATAAGATGATCGATACATGTGCATCGGAGTTTGAGAGCTATGTTCCGTATTTCTACTCAACATATGCTTCCGAAAACGAGTCCATCGTTACAAACAACAAGAAGATCATCGTTTTGGGTTCAGGTCCTATCAGGATCGGTCAGGGCGTTGAGTTCGACTATTCGACAGTGCATGCGGTCAGGACCATCCGTGAGATGGGCTATGAGGCTATCGTTATCAACAATAACCCTGAGACTGTTTCCACTGACTATACAACAGCAGATAAGCTCTACTTTGAGCCTTTGACAACAGAAGATGTAATGAACATCATCAATCTCGAGAAGCCTGAGGGTGTAATCGCTACGCTCGGAGGCCAGACAGCAGTAAACCTTGCTGATTCTCTTACAAGAAGAGGCGTTAAGATAATCGGTACAGATACAGAAGCTATCGAAAAAGCCGAGAACAGAGATGCGTTTGATGCTGTTATCAAGTCCCTCGAGATCCCTAACCCTAAGGGTGAGGCTGTTACTGATATCCCTACAGGTATCAAGGTCGCTGAAAAGATCGGCTACCCTGTTCTCGTCCGTCCTTCCTTTGTATTGGGCGGCCGTGCAATGGAGATCGTTGCTAATGAGACAATGCTCGTTAAGTACCTCAAGAATGCCGTTGAAGTTGACGAAGATAAGCCTGTATTGATCGATAAGTATCTTGTCGGAAAAGAAGTAGAGGTTGATGCTATCTGTGACGGGAAGGAAGTATTCATCCCGGGTATCATGGAACTCGTTGAAAGAACCGGTGTTCACTCCGGTGACAGTACCAGTGTTTATCCGCCGTTTTCTATCTCTGATAAGGTTAAGGAGACTATCTGCGATTACACTACAAGACTTGGTCTCGGAATCGGTATCGTAGGTCTTTTCAATATCCAGTTCATCGTTGATAAGGATGACAGCGTATACGTAATCGAGGTTAACCCGAGAGCATCAAGAAGTGTTCCGTTCCTTTCCAAGTCTACTGACAGGAACCTCGTTACAATCGCTACGAAAGTAATGCTTGGCAAATCGCTCAAGGATCAGGGTATTACGAATCTGAAGCCTGTTGAATCAGAGAACAGATGGTATGTAAAGGCTCCTGCATTCTCATTCCAGAAACTCGACGGAATGGATTCTTATCTGTCACCTGAGATGAAATCAACAGGTGAGGCAATCGGTTATGATACAAGGCTTAACAGAGCTTTCTATAAGGCTTTGCAGGCTTCCGGCATCAAGATGAAAGACTATGGAACCGTTATCGTTACCTTGGCAGATGAGGATAAGGAAGAAGCTCTTCCTCTGATCAGAAGATTCTACGAACTGGGATTCAATATCGAAGCTACTATCGGTACTGCGAACTTCCTTAAGAAACACGGTATCAGAACTCGTGTAAGAGGTAAGCTCAGTGAAGGCAGTGAAGAGATCCTCGACTCCATCCGTGCAGGATATGTAAGCTATATCATCAACACCCGTGCGATCCTTTCAGGCGTACACTTTGAAGACGGTGTTGCGATAAGAAGATGCGCTATCCAAAACGGTGTTACGATCTTCACGTCACTTGATACGGTAAAGATCCTCCTTGATGTTCTCGAGGAGACAATACCGGGTATCGCTACGATCAACGAGAAGTGATCTTTTCGGAAAACACCTTACAAAATACATAAAAACACATTAAGAACTTCTTAATTTTCTACAAAGCCGTTGAAATAGACGGCTTTGTTGTGTTACTTTCAATTTGGAGATGAGAAAAACTTGAGTTTTTACGAAGGGAAGGTAACATTATGCGTAAGCGTGGCTTTGAGATCTTTGCTGCACTATTGCTTATTTGTGTTATCGGTTTTATGGGAATCAATATCCTGTATTTTATCGGTAAGTGGTATCCGTATCAGAAATGTTCCTGCGAATTCGAAGCTGTTGACGGCTCGACAAAAGAGAGGATCAATCTCGGAAAAGACTATGACTATAAGGTGGAGATGCCTGATTATCTGAAGTTTGAGTCCGGCTCTCTCAAGATCAAACCGAAATATGATCCGATCATGACTATTAATGAGAGCGGTATCCAATATTATGACGGAGAACCTTATGTGGATCTCGTGATCATGCCTCAGGTCTTCGGTCCTGCGCAGATGTATGTATCCGTTTTGGCTGAGGACGGTTATTGGCAGATCCCTATTAACGGGGATTCGGAATATATTCCCGACAGAAAAGAACCCCAGGAGATCGCTGAACACTATAAGGAACTTCTTAAGGAGCACGAGACAGAGATCAGGCTTATGCTGGATGCGGCAGAGAATAAGTGGCCCAGTGTTTTCGAGTAATAAAAATATTTTATATATGATATAATATCTCCTAGTTTGGCATGGAGAAACAGATCATATGGAAGTATTAACGGTTAAAGATGTTGTAAAGACCTTCGCGATGAGTGAGAAGCAGAGGAAGGCTCTTGGCACCACAGACAAGCGTAAAAGGGCAGTCGACGGTATAAGTTTTACGGCAAGATCCGGTGAAGTGTTCGGACTTATAGGACCTAACGGAGCCGGCAAGACAACGACGATGAGAGTCCTTGCAACCATGATCAAGCCTGATAGCGGTGATGCTTTCTATAATGATGTCAGTTGCGTTAAATATCCCGAGAAGGTCCGTTCACAGCTTGCTTTCCTTACGACTGATCTCAGACTCGATATGAAGGCTACGCCGAGACAGATGTTCGATTTTTTCTCGAAACTTTATCATATCCCGGCTGATGTTGCTTCCAAAAGACAATCAGAACTGTTCGAGAAATTCGGTATAAATGAATTTGCTGACAGTATAATCTCCAAGCTTTCACAGGGACAAAGACAGAAGGTGTCTCTGGTCATTTCCGTTTTGCATGATCCTAAGTTCATTATTTTCGATGAGCCGACGAACGGCCTTGATATCATTGCTTCACGTGAGGTCAGAAATTTCATCTATGATATGAAGGCGGAAGGGAAGTGCGTTATCATTTCAACGCATCTTTTCGATCTCGTTGAAAAAGTCTGTGACCGTGCAGCTATGATCATGGACGGAAAGATCGTAGTTAATGATACATTGGAAAATCTGATGAAGGGCAAATCTCTCGAGGATGCCTTCTACGACATTTATGTCGATATGAAGGAGGGTAAGAAATGAGAGATATCATGACTATTGCGAAGAAGGAACTTCGCGCATTTCTTACTGATAAAGTATTGCTGATACAGATATTCATTCTGCCTTTCATTATTGTTTTCGGATACTGTTCTTTGTTCTCGGCTCTTGTGGAACCGGTAAACAGTGACACGGAAGAGGACAAGACGAACGGATATTATATCGACTCACCGGAATACTTCCTGGTCGCCTTTGATTCGCTGGGTATGGAAGAAGCTCCTAAACAGGATGAGAAGACTATCGAGAAGTATAAAAAGCAGATCAAGAACAAAGAACTTGATATACTCGTAATCTTCCCTGAGGATTTTAAGATATCCGAAGTAGGATCCAAGGATCTCTCCAATATAGAGATCTATTACAATTCCTCGAATTCAAGTTCGTATGTGGCTTACACATTCCTGGCGGATGTTTTCGATGCTCTTCAGCCAAAGATATTTACGGTAAACAATATTACTGATTCCAATGTGTATGATCTGGCGGATGTTGATTCCGAAGTCGGAAAGATACTCGGAGGTATCATACCTACGATCGTCTTCATGGCAGTCTATATGGTCTGCATGAACCTGGCGTCCAACTCCATTGCGGGTGATAAGGAACACGGCTTCCTTAACACGCTTCTTGTTACGCCTATCAAACGTAGAGACCTCGCAGCAGGCAAATCATTTACGATACTTGTCGTGTCGATCCTGTCAAGTATGTCCGCGTTCCTGGGAATGGCTCTTTCTCTTAAGAAGATAGCCAAGAATTTCGGTCTCGAAAACTTTACAAACTATAGCGTTTCTGCTTATATTGCGCTGTTCCTGAGTGTGGTAACGGCTCTTCTTGTTTTATCATCACTTCTTCTTATCACATCGACGATCTCCAAGGATGTTAAGCAGGCTACAACTATCGCTCCTATCTTCCTGTTCCTGTTTATGATCCCTTCGCTTTTATCTTCGACAGAAGGATTCTCCAGGATGATAAACCAGTTCGGTTCGAAGAATTACTTTATTCCGGTATGGAATTCCATTAAGTTCATGCAGGATATAATGTCACTAAACTATTCGATCAAATACATTGTTCCGATTTGTTTTATCAATATCCTTTTTGCAACAATTTTCGTGTTTGTTGTAGGTAAACTTTTCGAGAATGAAAAGATAGTTAATAACGGATGATTAATTTCTCGCGAGATAGTCAAAGGGAGTCCGCTTCTTTCGAAACGGGCTCCCTTTGCAAGTTTGAAGGTGAAATAACGTTTATTGGCTGATACTGTTTTCGATAAGACCCATGAAAAGTGGATGAGGCTTATCAGGTCTGCTCTTGAACTCAGGATGGAACTGAACGCCGACATAGTACTTGTGGCCGGAAAGTTCCACTGCTTCAACGAGCTTGTTGTCAGGGCTTGTTCCGCTTAAGGTAAGACCGGCTCTTTCGAGGTCTTCTCTGAAGTCGTTATTGACTTCGTAGCGGTGACGATGTCTCTCATTGATGACTTCGCTTCCGTAGTACTTTTCCATAACGGAACCATGGATTATCCTGCAAGGGTAACTTCCGAGACGGAGCGTACCGCCCTTGTCGATGTCGTTCGTCTGACCCGGCATGAAGTCGATAACGCGGTGAGCGGATTCCTCGTCGAACTCACGGGAGTTCGCATCAGCAAATCCGACCACGTTACGTGCAAACTCAATAACAGCTATCTGCATACCGAGGCAGATGCCAAGGTAAGGGACGTTCTTTGTTCTGGCATACTCAGCTGCGATGATCATACCCTCGATACCGCGGTCGCCGAAACCGCCAGGGACGAGGATACCATCAACTTTTCCGAGAACTTCATCAACATTATCCTTGGTGATGTGCTCGGAATCGATCCAATCGATCTTGACGTTGCAGCCAAACTCATAACCTGCGTGGTGAAGAGCTTCTGCTACAGAGAGATATGCATCGTGAAGCTGTACGTATTTACCTACAAGACCTATCGTGCAAGTCTTATCGCAGTTATTGATCTTGTCACACAGATGCTCCCAGGAAGCAAGATCGCACGGAGGCGCATCGATCTTGAGCTTTCTGAGAACTACATCTGAGAAGTGACTCTTCTCGAGCATCAAAGGTGCTTCGTAAAGAGACTTCATAGTTGTATTCTCAATTACGCAGTCAGGACATACGTTACAGAACATGGCGATCTTCTTGAAGATCGAGTCGTCTTCGATCGGATCGTCTGTACGAAGTACGATGATGTCAGGCGATACTCCCATTCCCTGAAGCTCCTTAACGGAGTGCTGAGCAGGCTTGGACTTGTGCTCGCCGGAAGCCTTAAGGTAAGGGACGAGGACAACGTGAATATAAAGGGAATCATTAGGACCCTGTTCACGTCCTACTTGTCTTATAGCTTCGATAAAAGGCTGTCCTTCGATATCACCGATAGTACCGCCAATCTCTGTGATAACGACATCTGCATTGGATGTCTGACCGACTTTATAGATAAATTCCTTGATCTCGTTTGTGATATGAGGGATCGTCTGAACAGTACTTCCTAAGTATTCGCCGCGGCGCTCCTTGGAGATTACCGTCTCATATACTTTACCTGTTGTAAGGTTTGAATATCTGTTAAGATCCTCATCGATAAAACGCTCATAGTGACCTAAGTCGAGATCTGTCTCTGCACCGTCTTCGGTTACATAAACCTCACCGTGCTGATAAGGACTCATTGTGCCCGGATCAACATTGATATACGGGTCCAATTTCTGAGAAGCAACCTTAAGACCTCTGGACTTGAGAAGACGTCCGAGGGAAGCTGCCGTAATACCTTTTCCTAATCCTGAAACAACACCGCCTGTTACAAAAATATATTTTGTCATAGAAACTTCCTCACTTTCCGCTCTCGCCGTAGTTCTTAAGTACTCTTGCAGATGGATCGTTTACATCACAGCCTTCCCATGACTTGTTAGGCATCCAGAAATCAACGACCATAGCAGAGTTTCCTTTGTAGTACTTCTCAAAGATCTCTCTATAGAGGAGAGACTCTTTTGTAAACGGACGGGAATGATCATACTTCTTTATAAGTTCTTCGTATTCTTCATCCGTATAGAAGTCGTTAGCATATTCCTTGAGATGATCGACCATAGAGTGACCGACTGCATCAGAGAATGCAGCTTTCTCTCTGAAGAGGATGTCGTGAGGGAGGTAGTCTCCTTCGAAAGCGTGTCTCAAAAGATACTTACCCTTGTTATAAACGTTGACCTTTTTCTTAGGATCAACTGCCATTACATACTTAACGAAATCAAGATCACCGAACGGTACTCTTGCTTCGAGTGAGTTTACAGAGATACATCTGTCTGCACGGAGAACGTCATACATATGAAGTTCGTGGACTCTCTTAACGGACTCTTCCTGGAAAGCCTCCGGTGACGGTGCAAAATCAGTATACTTATATCCGAAGATCTCATCTGAGATCTCACCTGTGAGAAGTACTCTGATATCCGAGATCTCGTGGATCTTCTTACACAAGAGATACATACCCATGGAAGCTCTGATAGTTGTAATATCATAAGTTCCGAGGATCTTAATAACTTCATCGAGACTATTGATTACATCGTCTCTTGTGATGATTACTTCAGTATGATCGCTTCCGATATAGTCAGCTACCTGCTTAGCATACTTAAGGTCGATGGCATCTTCGTTCATGCCGATGGCAAATGTCTTTATCGGAGCACTTGCTTTTTTAGCTGCGATAGCACATACGAGGGAAGAGTCGAGACCGCCGCTAAGAAGGAAACCTACCTTAGAGTCGGAAACCAGTCTTTTCTCAACACCTTTGATGAGCTTGTCCTTGATGTTTGAACATACGGTCTCAAGATCATCATCGATAACTTTTTCTACTTTGGTTATATCGTTATAGCATACGAACTTTCCGTCCTTGAGATAATGTCCCGGAGGAAACGGTAGGATCTTCTCGCAGAATGCGGTGAGGTTTTTCGGCTCACTTGCAAGAACAATGTATCCGTCCTTGTCATAACCGTAATAGAGCGGTCTTATGCCGATCGGATCTCTTGCAGCGATGACCTCTTTTGTATCCTTGTCATACATGATAAGAGCAAATTCCGCGTCAAGCATCTTGAACATTTCTTCGCCATATTTTTCGAAAAGGGGAAGAAGTATCTCACAGTCGGAATCGCTCTGAAAGCTGTAGCCTTTGGCGATAAGCCCGTCCCTCAGCTTTGCGAAGCCGT
>CADCQX010000381.1 GCA_902803695.1 Oscillospiraceae bacterium | reverse complement strand
TACCTCTGCCATCTTCTTACCCGTTACTGCCGATACCATCATGGGAATGGTGATGATGAGTATGGAGAAAAGAGTAAGAAGCGGCGAAAAGTAAACCATTAATATGAGGGCGCAGATAAATGAAACTACCTTAGTTACGATCGGCTGCAAAGAAGCCACATGATTCATCTCGATCGCTGTCGCATCATTTGTCAGAGCGGACAGATAAGATGATGTATTCTCTTCTCTGAAAGCCGAGATATTCTTCATCGACAGAAGTCCGAATGCCTTATTCTTATACTGTCTCATTGCACGGCTGATGTAGTTCGGTTCAGATACGTAGTTCATGATAAGGATGACGACCTGAAAGATCGTAAAAGCCAGACTGATCAGCATGAGTTCCTTAAGGTTGAATCTGCTCTGAGAAGACAAGAGATCGATAAATTCCTTAACGAGCCAGGATACTACGATCCCCGTTAAACCGGAAAGAACTGAAACGATAAATGTCATAAAAAGGGCGCAGTGATTCTTCCTGCGGAATTGCGCCTTCAATTCCGCACCTATAGTCTTGTTATTCATTGTTGTCATTACCTCATTATTTTATGGATTTCCAGATCTTAAGAAGTTCCTTGGACTTCAGTATTTCAATTGTGTTTTCAATGCCTTCGATACAGGTCTCACCCGTCGTATCGTATGCCATGCAAGCTTCCTTTATATCAACGAATCTCTCATTACGCGCATCGTAGTCAGGTGCCTCATCGAACTTCTCGGCTTTCTTCTTCGCCTTCTTAAGATAGTCCTCGGCCTTCTTATCGTTCTTGCACTTGATCTCCACATACGCCAAGCCCGTCAGATAGATGCAGTCGATCCTGTCGAGATACGACACTATGCCGTCACGCTTGAAGAATTCGTTTTCCTTTAACCCCATCTCCAGGATCGCCCTGGCCTCATCATAGTTTCCCATACCGCCGTAGCACATCGCCTTGCTCGTTATGAGATTTATCCTCGAGCCTATCTGTATTACAAGAGCATATGACAGATATGTCTCGGCCTCTTCAAACTTCCCCTTCTCCACCAGTAGCTGCCCGATATGTGAATTAAACATATATCCTGCATTATGTACTTTATATATCTCCAGGCTCTTTTCCGTATCGCCCATGATCTGATAAGTCTGAGCCAGCTGCCCGTACAGATGCGTCTCATCTATATTCGGGTCATTATTGAGAGAGATGAGCCTTATAGCCTGCTCATAAAGCTCGACCGCTCTTCTCGCATATTCCATGTTGATCTTGAACATCGCGGAGTATGCTCTGTAAAGATACGCGCTCTCATAAACGATCCTGAAATTGTTCGGATATTTCTTCAGCGCCTTCTCCGCTTCCGCTATCCCCTGCGGATCCATGGTGTCCGTCATCCTTCTAAGCCTGGTGGCCAGGACATCGATCCTGTTATCGCGGATGTCATATCCTACCAGCACGTCCATCGAGATATCGAAGAAGTCCGCCATCTCCATGAGGACCGTCAGGTCCGGTGTGGACAACCCTGCCTCCCACTTGTGGACCGCGCCTACCGTTACGTCAAAGACATCGGCCAGCTGTTCCTGGGTAAGTCCTCTTTCTTTTCGAAAACGTTTGATGTTACCCGCCAGATTATTCTTCATTCCGTCTCATCTCCTCTACCGTCAGTATTGCTTCAACTGTCTTAATTGTAGAGGAAAACCCGGAAGAATTGAATACACCACCAATACAATTAGGATAGTTTTTTCTATACTGTTGGTATAGGTTCAAACAATCCAATTACTCGCGACCTCATTCAAATACAGTACAAAATCCCTAGTCATAGGCATCTTCCTACTGTATTTTATGGAATTAGAAAAGGACTGCCCTACAGGACAGCCCTTTCAACGTTTGGGTTATTGGGGTATGGATTATGAAGTCATCTTTACGGATGAACCGCTTGTCATTGTCATCAGGACGATAAATCCGACGGCGATCATTGTGATACCGATCATGAGCTGGAGATTGATTACGTGCATGAATGTGATGCACAAAAGTGCCAATGCTACTGCTGCGAGTATGATCGCGATTGCTTTCCATACAGTTCTTGTAATTCTCATTTCTATATCCTCCTTTTAAATCTATGAACATCCTTTTGTTTTATGGCTACATCTTATCGCCCTACGTTAAAAACAACGCAAAGCAAAGTTTAAGAAATTATAAAGTTTGGGATCAATCGTCGAATTCGCCCGCCTCGCCGTAGTCAAATATCACAGATCCAAAGCCCGCGAGCGTTCCTGTGACTGCAGCACGCATCTCCGTTTCCACGCCCTTGAAACAGTACGTGAGTTCCACTTCCTCATAGGTACAGCAGACGATCGCATCCAGGAAGATATCCTCCATAATGGCCTCGACAGTCAGATCAGGGTTATCAAGTTCTTCCCTTACCTCGTCGATCTTTTGATCAAGCTTCTCAGAAAGGAACTTTCTGGCTTTCTTATCATATTCTTCTATATTTTCATAAAGTTTCTCGAAAATGTCTGTCGAAGTCTTGGCACCCAGCTCGTTTTCATCGGTCTCAAAAAAACAGTTAACATCTCTTCCAAAGATGTTCACCTTAGCTTCATATATCTCAGTATTATAGTTGTAGTTTGCCGTTGCACCGCAGGAGAGATCATAGGACGTTGTAAGGGGCATGGTCGCCAACTGCTGACCGTTAATGAAGAAGTTATCAAAACCGCTGTCCATATATCCGGTAGCCATAAGTTCCATATTCGGATCATCACTGCCGGCTTTGCCATAGGAGAAAACAATATGAAGTCCTTCAGCTTCAGACATGCCGAACCTGATCGTGTCCATGATCGCCACCTTCTTAAGGACAAAGTTAAAGAGCAGTTCTTCAGGTGTCAGATCAGGTTCCTCGGGAAGCGCCTTCTCGATATACGGTCCGAGCTTGCCGCATAGGGAATTCATCGCGTCGTTGTCATAAGCCTGAAGATCGCGCACCAGTTCATTGAATGAATACTTGAGAGCTTCGAGGCTGTCACTGTTTTCCTTATATGGGACCAGTGTCATCTTGATCTTGGAACCCTTATAGTCGACCTCGACCAGGTAACCTTTGAACTCCTCGTCGTACTTTGCTACATAACCATCTGACAATACCAGGAAATCCATAAGAAAGGCCCCCTTTCATGACACATCAAGAACTTTTTACCGACGATTTCATTATATCATCGCTAGGTTCATAAGTCCTGTTTTCGAGAAAAAGTGAGACTATAATTGAGACCATATCACAAGTCGGACATTAATATTCAATTTATTGACAAATGTCCAAATTGGGACAATTGTTCAATTTTTATTCACACACACGCCATATTTATAATCGGACATCAATTTTGTTAAAAACGCTTGACCTGTCGACATTTTCGATTATTTTGAGTGCAAAAATGCATTATTTTCGTGTTTACAGTTTGTTAAATCACTTTATTTACAATACAGGTAATCATTCCAAAGGAGGCGGGGACCAATGATTTCATACGACAAGTTTTGGAAGACTCTTAATAAAAAGAAGGTTACACAGTATGCGCTGGTAAAGAAACACAACGTAAGCACAGGACTTCTGGCACGTTTACGTAACAATGAACCTATCAGTCTCGCTACTGTGGACAAGCTCTGCAACATCCTTCACTGCAAGGTGACAGATATTGTAGAGATCATTCCGGATAAAGATTAAGATCGACCAGGGCAAGCAAACAGAAACAGTACAAAGCCGACTTCGTATCACGGAGCCGGCTTTGTATTTGTTTAAAACTTCATTTTCTTAAGGGCACCAAACCCGAGAGATAATTCATATTATCAAAGTCCGAACTGGTGCATATACTCGACATATTCACCGCAGAACTCGTAGTATCCGTTAGGTAACCACTGAACAAAGCGTTCGAAAACATCGTCAGATGTGCTTGCCTTGATGAGTTCGATCACGATAGCATCATTCTCATCGCTGCGCTTACCGATGTTGTAATCAACGGAGTTCTCGGTAATCGTTGCAATAACATCAGGACCGTACTCTTCCATGAGGAAAACAATGAATCTCTTTCCATACTGATAATCGATCTGTTCCGCAGAACGCGGAGAATCTGTTGCCTCTATAAAAGCCGCTTCAGGATCATTATAAAGATCAGTGGTATCGTACTCGACCAGATAGTTGTCGTAGCTTATGTACTGAATTGCATTCCATGCAGGAAGTCCCAGATCACGCATGATCATATCTTCGGCATAGAGAGCTATGCCCTCCTCCATGACGGAACCCAGGCACTCACCGCGCTTTAATCTGTAAAGATGTGTCAGTTCATGAACCAGAGTCGAGAAGGTATCGCCGTCTTTGAAGAGATCCGAATCATACACCATCATCTCGTTATAGAATGTCCACTCGATCGTTTCATCGTGAGGATCAGGAAGAACTATGATCGTTGACTTGCTCATATCAGCATTAACGTTCTCGAATCCGCCTGTAAAGTATACTCTTCTCCAATCATCTTCCTGAGCATCCGGATTCGTATCAAACGGCATTCCGTAAAGTTCCTCCAGTTCATCTAAGATGAGGTCGATATTTACGACTGTATCACCCGGAACGACACAACCTTCCTTGAAGAAGATCACATAGTCATCACCTTCGTAGTAGCAGTCGCACATGATAGTGGATATCTCTTCAGGAACTCCGCTGAAGGTGATCTGATGTTCTTCGCACTCTTCTTCGGTCTCCTCAGTTACCTCTTCAGAGGACTCTGTTACTTCGTCAGGATCGACTTCTGAACCTGCATAAGACTTCTCATCTTTTGTAGTCTCCTCTTCTGTCTCTTCAATCTTGTCGTCTTCTTTTTTATCTTCTTTAGATTTGTTTTCTTTCTTGTCTGCACATGCTGACAGGAGCATGATCGATGCAACAAGGATCACTGCAATAATTTTCTTGTTTTTCATTTTTTACTCCGCACTAAGATCAATGTCTAATGAATCGAGGAACTCATGTATCTGTTCCTCCTCAAGGTTCTCGAAAGTCAGATATCCGGTTACGTTGTCGAAGCTGGCCATAACGAATGTCTTTGTCTTACCATCTGTTATCTCGTCTACGAGAGTGAACTCGTTACCTGTCGGTGTTATGTATTCACGCTCGTTGTTCGTGTTGCTCATGTATACCGAGAAAGCAGCATCTTCTGCAATATTTCCTTCTGCTATCTCATAACTTACATTAACCGTTCCGCCCTCATACTTAAGAACAGCATAGATATTATGAAACGTAACGTCAGGTCCCGTAGTGAGATTCTCGTATACGTAGTCGGTCTCATAGTCACAATTTATCTTGTAACCCAAACCGCTTTTTTCACAGGCTTCTTCGTAGGTCTCGTAAGATTTGGCATCCGTATGGTATATACTGCTGGCCGGTTCGTTGTCATCCATCGTAGCAATTGCTTCGTCGATAATATAATCAGTATTTCCAACTGATATCGCGTGATCGGTTACGTGGACCTTCTTATAGATACGGCTGCCCGCATATACTCCGACGGAACTAACGATCAGTACACCTGCCGCAATCGCGATGACGCGTGGCAAGATCGAGACCTTAGCCTTTTTCTTTCCGGCGTTGCCTTCAAGTATCTTCCTGTTAAGTTCCTCCGATGGAACAAAGTCCGGTCGCAGTGCCTCTTTCAGCATATTGTCCATGTTATGGTCATTCATAATTCTTGAGCCTCCCTTTGAGCGTTTTCTTGGCATAATGGAGTCTGCTCTTGACTGTGCCTTCGGAAATGTTGAGTATCGATGCGATCTCGTTGATCTTAAGTTCCTCGGTATAGAAAAGTATCACAACCTGTCTCATCTTCTCGGGAAGTTCGCTGACCGCTCTTCTAATCTCGCGGTTACGTTCCCTTATGATCAGGTCCTCTTCCGCCGTAGGACTTTGATCCGCTACCGTATCCGGGATGTCCGGTGCGTCAGCATCGTATTTTCCCCGGCGCCACAGGAGCTTACGTCGCTGATTGTTGCGGACATTCACGGCGATAGATAGCAAGTACGACTTCGGGTTGTTACTCATGTCGATGTCACCTTTTTCGAGCGCGATAAGGAAAGACTGCTGATAAATCTCGTCAGCCATGTCCCTGTTGCCCGTAAGGTACATGCAGAAGGAGTAGATATCCTTCCCGTAGTCGCGGATCAATTGTTCGATCTTTTCCTGCATCAGTCGTTAGGTTTCTCCTCTCGAAAATGCCCGTGCACAAAACATCTTTCACAATATATTGTCGCCACAGTCCGAAAGGTTCAAAATATTTTTTTGTTTTCCCGAAAACATATTCCCTTTACAACATTATATCAATGCAATACCTCAGGTTTTTAAGTTCTAAACATAAACAAAGAGGATGTCTCAAAACATATTGGGATCATAAAAGGCAGTTTCATACTGAAGTTGATCTGCTTTGCCATGAAACACCAGTTAATTCTCCCTGCTGATAGGGAGACAATACTGGATTTTAGGCTGGAATCCAGTAAGAAATCCCTATAACCAGGAACTTTTTGCTGTATTTTACAAGAAAATCCGGTATTCAGTCTCTGTGAATAGGGATAGATTGCTG
>CADCQX010000380.1 GCA_902803695.1 Oscillospiraceae bacterium | reverse complement strand
TTGTCTTCTTTATTCACGAAGCCGGCCACTTTCTCGCCCGTGCAGATGGAACTTCTGATCACCGCATATTGGGTGTCGAGATCAAAAGGTATCTTCGGGTTATCCTTATGTTTCAGAAATGGTATCTTCATATTCTTACTTCGTCTCGAAAACATTATTCGAAGTACCGCTATCAACGGGTGAAATTAGTCCAGACTCTGTCCTCTTCTTCAGGAAGTCCGATGTTCTTTTTGCCCGCTTCGATACTCCTCATTAAGAATACCATATTACGCGCCAGAACACGCATCACCTGACAGCCTTCATCGTCAACTTTTCCTTCGCCCGGTTCCCATCCGTAGATGTTATTCCAGTACTGGCTGGTGGCAACAGGCATATTACATAGAGTAAAGAATTTATTGAGTTCATCGAAAGTAGCCGTGCAGCCGGATCTGCGGGCAGATACAACGCTCGCACCAACCTTAAAACTCTTATCAAAGTGTGTGCTGTAGAACATTCTTTGGAGAGCCGACATCAATGTTCCGTTTGCTGATCCGTAGTATACCGGTGATCCGATAACAAGTCCGTCCGCTTCTTCAAACTTCTCAGCCATTTCGTTTACGATGTCATCGAAAACACACTTGCCGGTCTTTCTGCATGACTCACAGGCAATGCATCCGCGGATGTCTTTTTTACCTATCTGATAGTGGATGACTTCGATGCCTTCTTTCTCGAATACACCCATCATTTCCTTAAAAGCTGTAGCGATGTTACCGTTCTCTCTCGGACTTCCGTTTATCATCAAAACTTTCATGTCCGCACCTCCTTATGATCAACTATGAAGTTATGATATACGATTGAGTAAAATACCTCTTGCAAATTGAGAGTTTTTATATCTTATTTCCGAAAAAATCGTGTTATTATCCAATAAATAACAATACGCGGGCGAGTGTTTTCGAGCCTGGGAAAAGGAGAAATGAAATGAAGAAAGCGCGCGTTTTCGCATCGTTCCTTATGGCGATGCTCCTTCTTACTTCATGTACCAAGACAACTACAGATGAGACGACGGCAACTGATTATTCCGTCGAGACTACAACTACCGAGGCGGTTCCTGTTGAGACAGAGAAAGCATCCGAATTCAGCATTGAAGCACTGAAGGAACTGGACGGAGTTGTAAGCGTCGAAGAGATCGAGTTCAAATCAGAAGTCCCTGATATGACAAAAACGGACGACCACATCGTCCTTATGGTTTTCGAGCAGCCACTGGATTGGAATGATCCTTCCAAGGGAACTTTTAACCAGAGAGTCGAGGTCTGCTACAGTGAAAAGAACAGAAACAACTCGCTTAAGATAGGCGGTTACAATTTAAATAACGATGCGATCGCAATGGGTTCATACTCTGATATCTACACCATGAAAAACGAGATGAATCTTATAAGTATCGAATACAGATTTTTCGGAGAGTCCGCTCCGGAGGGATTGAGCATCAATGACACGGCTTACTGGGAATATCTGACGAGCTATAACGCAGCATGTGACTTCCATCACGTTATAACCGAGCTTAAAAAGGTCCTGCCGGGAACATGGCTTATGAGTGGAGGCAGCAAAGGTGGTGTTGCAACGATGGCGCAGTCAATGTACTTCCCTGAAGATGCGGATATCTTCATGGCAATGGTGGCACCGGTCATGGAAAGTCCTGAGACAGACGGATTTATCGAGAATATATATGAGACTATAGGAAATGAAGCATACGGCGAAGAAGAGGCCGCTGAGTACAGACAGCTGGTCCTCGATTTCCAGGTCGAGGCGATAAAACTCCGCGATCAGCTTCAGGACAGAGTATATGAGCAAAGTCTTAAAGAAGGTAATTCTTTCACGGAATTTGCAGCCCCTGAGATAGTCTACGATAACAGAGTCATGTCATTTGCTATCGGCGTATGGCAGTACGAACAGAATTTCAACAGTATCGAGGGTGTCCTCGAATGCAAAGATGAAGAAGACTATCCTGATCTGGTCTACGAACTTCTGGTAGGCATCAAAGATCCGGAACAGGAGAAAACAACCGAAGCCCCGGACCTCTCACCTTACTGGATCCAGTGCATAACAGAACTCGGATATTTTAAGGCGGACTTCTCATATCTTCGTGATGCTCTCGAGAAAGACGGAAGCGGAGCGAAGTTGGCGGTAACCGAAGAGATGGAGGATATGTTCTACTACAAAATGATCTTGGAACCGGACATGATCAACGCATTCACGTTCGACAGTTCGTTCAGAAACGATCTTATCGATTGGTCCAATAATACTTCCAGCAACGTCATCCTGATCTACGGCGGAACTGATGTCTGGTATCCGTTAAGACTTCCGGATGTCAAAGACAGAGATAACTTCCACATATTCGTCGCCTCTTCAGATCCGCACACAGCTTCCATATATAAGCTGGACATTCAGGATCAGAAAGATGCACAGGCTCTTATCAATGAGGCCATGGGAAACTGATGATAACTGTATTATTTCGTTCGTGCAGTCATATCATAAACTTCAAAGTCCAGACCGATCTCCTTAACGTACGCGAGGATCCGGTCTTTGTATTCGAGCGGGAATCCCAGGACTACGCCCGACGCTTCCTTCGGAATGAAGTAAATACCGTTTTTCTCGATCCTAATGAACTTCATCTTATCCCACTTGATGATCAGACGCTTGATCTCACTGTTACTCTCAAATCCCTCATTATCGAGAATGTATTTTACATTGTGGGTCGGGCCCATAAGATTATCCCTTGATTTATAAGAAGAACGGATCGAACCGAACACCAGGCACAAGAGTCCCAGCGCGAATCCGCACAACAGTATCATTATCATACTGTCGACCAGGATTCCGTAAATGATCATCGTGGCCACAATAAGACAATAGATGATCACGAAGATAATATCCCCCGTGTATCTGTTCTTAAGTTTCAACCTCGGATTCTTGACGATCTTCTTCCACATGAAGCAAACGCTCATTGCTTCTTCCGCCTGACTTTTTGTAAGCGGACCAACATCAATTTCCATATATACCTCCCTCTCCCCGAAAAGTATTATACCACTAGCCGAGATTCTTCATCTTTATCTTATTCTCTCCGAAAAAGTTCTCCAGCTCGCCTCTCCTCTCGATCGGGAATACGCACATCTGACCCTGAATGCTCTTCGGAATAAAGACGAGGGTGTGCTTAAAAGCTCTGTAGCCCTGGTAAGTTCCCCACTTGGTTCTTATCACCTTCTGTGAATCATCAAGTTCCATTCCTTCCTTGTCCATCTCGAAAACGATCAGCCTGTTAGGATTCGTCAACGAATTTATCATCGCCGTCAAACGCAGACGATAGAAGACCATGAGAATTCCGATCACAAGAATAGCGCCTGCCCAGAAATCGATGATCGCTTCTTTAACAAAACTCTTCGCTACGAGGCACGCGAACAAACCGGTGATACATAAGATGATGACGATCACTGACACAAGCCCTTTATTCGTGAGCCCGGTCTTAGGATTTTTGATAAGTTTCACGGAACTTTCAGAGATCCTCATGAACTCTTTTGCTCCGGCCTTGGAATATGCGCGTGTTTCAAACCTCATTTCTTATCCTCCTCGATCATGCTCTGAA
>CADCQX010000379.1 GCA_902803695.1 Oscillospiraceae bacterium | reverse complement strand
TTCCCTGCCGGATTTGGCACCGCTGCTTTCCGCGGTTGTCGGGCTTCATAGGGCCGGTTCCCTCCACCACTCTTGATAAGTATGAACAATCAAAAATTACGAATTATTATAGTATCTATTTTTATCAAAAGTCAATAGAGATGATCAAAATTGAGACTTTTGTCGTTTTTTGCAACCAATTACGGAAAATTGTCGACACATTTCTATTTCAAACCATTATAGAATACCTCTCACCACTACAAAAAAGAGAACGGAGGTATAACATGAACATCGGGATAATCATTTTCGAGAAAGAAGATTATTTATACAAACTTCTTAAATTCAGGCTATCAACGTATTTCCCTGACGGCTACATAACAAGAGGCAGATCAGGCGGAATTGATCCTTCTGACATACCTCTGGCGAAGAATATCCATGTCTTATACGACAGTGACCAATATACATCCGAGCAGATAAACAAGGAATGCAGCAACATAGATATTCCGATAAGCATCTCGACAATATATAACGATGAATATAGTAAGGGACGCATCATCGACTGCAAATATCTTGCCAAGAAGATAATGAACCTTCATAAGGAAGCATCTTATGCTCGAAAAGGATCATCCAAATCTGATTCATTCAACGGCAAGCTCATTATGATAATCTCATATGCTTATATGGATGAACGGGAAAACCTGATAGATACGGAATTTGATTACTTAAGAAAAGATTCGCACATGTGTCTTCGTATAGATCTTATGTCAGGAATCAGGATGCCTACATCCTTCTCAGGTATAGAGAATTCTACAGGCGGCATAACAGATATCCTTCGCATGGCTGCCAATGAAAGCCTCGAGCCAAAAGATATCATGGCGTATAGCACTCCTGACTCCAAAGGATTTATCACACCCGGAAAACCGGTTCATACCGATGATGTATTCGACTTCGGAATAAATCCTGTTTTGAACCTCATTGAAACATCCAAGGAACTAACGACAGACATTACGTTCCCGATCAATGTTTTGGTCGTAGCCGAAGGTTTTAGATTCAAGGAGCTTGTTAAGATGGCTGCGCTGGCAGATGAAGTACACTTCCTCCTTCCGGAAAGACTGTTGAATGATTACCTCGGATTCAAATCAGAGATCGGATCGATAACGAGGTCACTACCACCGGATGTTCCCGTAACCATGCATTACTGCGACAACATTATAAAGAGTAAACGATATGAAGCAACTAAGATATGATACAGAACAGATCAAAGAAAAGATCTCAAGATACGTACTCGCTACTATAAGAAACGAGAGCGAGCCCGACGATGCAAGATTAAAAGAGATCATAGCAAACGTAATAAGCGAAGACTCGGAAAAACTCGGACTATCACTTAACGAGAAGCGCGAACTTGCCTTAAACGTATTCAACAGTTTAAGAAGACTCGATGTAATAGAACCGATGATGCAGGATCCTGCCGTAACGGAGATCATGGTAAATGGTCCTGACAATATATTTTTCGAAAAAAACGGTAAGCTTTTCAGATCGGAGATCAGGTTTAAAGATAAAAACTCCCTCCAGACATTAATCTCGTGCTTTTTTGCAAATTCTAACCGACCATTAAACGAAGCAAATCCTATCTCCGATCTGAGGCTTCCTGACGGTTCCAGAGCTAATGCCGTTCTTCCTCCCATAGCACCTGATGGTCCGATACTGACCATCAGAAAATTCACCGGAATAAGACACGATATATCAACTCTGATAAAGCAAGGTTTTATTGACAGTACCATCGCGAAATTCCTGTTCGAATGCGTCCAAAACAAAAAGACGATCTTTTTGTGCGGCGGTACAGGTTGCGGAAAGACTACATTTTTAAATACGATCTCGAGCTTTATTCCAAAAGACGAGCGCATAGTCACAATCGAGGACTCAGCCGAACTCAGTCTTCAGGGTATCACCAATCTGGTTCGTCTTGAAGCAAGACTTCCCGGACCCGAAGGAAACGGCGAAGTAACTATAGGAACTCTTATAAGAGCCGCCCTGAGGATGAGACCCGACAGGATCATAGTTGGCGAAGTAAGAGGAACCGAAAGTGCCGATATGATGCATGCCCTTAATACCGGCCACCCGGGTTCCATGTGTACGGGACACGCGAATTCATGCTATGAGATGCTGGAAAGATTAACAGGAATGGTAATCGCTGGTTCAGGACTACCATTTGATGCAGTCATATCCCAGATATCCATGGGTATCGATCTGGTTATCCATATAACCAGGAACAAAGAAGGAAAAAGATATGTGGATGAGATAAGCAGTCTTCTCCCTCCGGTAGACGGAGAGTATAAACTGATGACTTTATTCACAAATGAAGGAGGCGAGGAATTTGAACAACATTGTTCTGAAGAAACACTTCAGAAGATCTCATCATACAGATAACGAGGATATTAAAAGTATAAAAAGATCAACAAGGATAAAGCTGATATGGATATATCCGATAATAGTCATACTGATCATTTTTCTGTCCTCGATGTTTATAGATGATCTTCTGATAAGGATCATTCTCTCCGTGATCTTAAGTATCTTTCCATTTATTTCAATTACAGACAGATTATTCTCAATGAGATACACACATATGAGAACTCAACTTCTGGTGCTCCTTCAATCACTTTGTACCAGTGTCAGCAGCGGTTATACGATAGAAAGATCAGTCTGTCAGGTTAGACCTGTTATCGAACAGACATTTGGAAAGAAAAGTACGATCATAGAACCTTTGATCAAACTGGAACACAATATCAATATGCATAGAGACCTAAGCTTTGCCCTTGATACGTTTGCAAGGGAACTCCATTTTCCTGAGATCCTTCCCGTTTTTCATGCCCTCGGAATAGCGGGAAGGATTGGAAATAATTCTTTGGAGATACTAAGAAGCAGTTGCCAGATGATGTCGGAGATGAGCGCAGTAAAAGATGAGATCGAAGCACAGAACTCAGGAAAAAATGCCGAAGCAATGATGCTTTGTCTCATGCCGTTCGTTATTACTTTTGCTCTTAATCATATGGGTGGCGATTATATATCCGAAGCAAGAAGTGTTCCATTAGGTAATTTGCTTATGACAGTGGCATTCATCCTGTGCATTATCGCAGCTGCTCTTCTTTTCAAGTATATGACTCATGATACAACATTAAGACGAAGCCGGAAATTCGAATCAGATAAAGAAGAAAAATACATACTTACCGGGTTTGCGCTCAAACTGTTTCCTCAGAACTTTATATCTTCAAGATATGAGTTATTAAGCGAGTTATCAACCAACCCGCGCAAAGCATATGAGCATTATCTAAAAAAGCAACTGGTTGCATGTTCTTTGATAACCACGCTTTCACTCGTTATCCTTCTGCTTATCAACAAACCGTTATGGCTGTCATTATTCGTATTCATTCCGGTCTCCTATCTAAACTATCTTGATATAAGAAGAGAGTGTAACTTAAGGAAGGAAGAACTAATGAGAGACCTTCCCCTCTTTCTATGTCTGATGTCTACGTTACTGGAGGCCGGAATGCTCCTTCCGAG
>CADCQX010000378.1 GCA_902803695.1 Oscillospiraceae bacterium | reverse complement strand
TACTCCATTGAAATCAAAGCCGATAGCGTTAGGGACCGGACTTCCGACTATAGCCACAAACTTTGGTTTTAGTTCCAAAGCATTTCTGACTATCTTATTTATCACTTTTTCGTCATCACCTAATATGGCATCAACTTTTCGAAGACTGGTACAATACACCAGACTATTGCTGCCATACCATCGGGGTTCATCAAAATGCGTGTAATTACCCGTACATCCTGCTGCATCATGAATGCAGATCATTCCGCCAAGATCAAACAGTGCAGAACAAACACCCGAATAATCTCCTGCAAACGGAGGAAGATACATACACACTTTATGCTTCCTTGTCATCAAACGATTCCTCCGTATTCTTCTATTAATTTTCTAATGTCTGCTTCATGATCAACTGCACTATACATGCACTCCATAAGTATTCTGACTCCCTGAAGTCCGAACATGCCTTCATCGTTGTTGATATCTGCCACATATCTCGCATTGCTCAGATAAGCAGCCTCTTCTCCAACAGACAACGCCTCTGTTCGTTCAGTATTCCTTATCACAGCATTCGGATGATCAGCCTGGATTATCTTGATCTCGGGATGTTCCGCACTGATCTTGTCAGCAAAAGGTGAATCTATACCTGTTATCTCAGAGGCATATATTCTCTGAACATTAAAGCCGTATCGTATAAGTGCATCTGCCATCTTAAACGGGAATACAGTCGCACTGTCAGAAACGAATACCGGCATATCACCTACCTTATTCAGCGTTCTTTCTATTTCCTTTTTCGTAAGAGCAATATCGCCTGCGATTCCCCCTGAAATATCCTCATTGAGAAATTCGGATAGTTGTTTATAAGAATCTTCAATCTCATCAATGTTATAAGATATAGGCATACTGACATGTGATGCATTTGTTCTTTTCTCTAATCTCAAAAGAGCATAGTTTACGAATGGTTTGAAAACGATCGATACGAACGAATCAGACATTTTAAGATATTCTTCAAAATCAGAACACGACGACAACTGTCTTATCTCATGACCATTTCGTTTAAGTTCGCGAACGAGTTCATTATCGTTCGGAACATCAACAAAATTACCCCAAAAAGATATCCCACGATCAAGTTTTTCTTTTCCCGGAAGCACGCTCAACATCGCATCAAATGTAGTTACAGCAGGAGGAAGTTTGGTACTCGATGCTATCGGGTTCATCCTTCCTCCTCTGAACTGTATTTTCGGATAACGGGAGGCCAATTCATCAGTTACTTTATCAAGATCCGTTCCGATAAAATCATCGAGACAGGAAACATATATAAACAGAAGTCGGATATTTTCTTTTGTCCTTTCAAGAAGTTCATCGACTCCGTCAAGAATGCATTGATCATATCCTTCGACAATGTCGTTTTCGCTAATGTATATGTAAGATATCCTGTTTTTGTATTTATGCTGTATCGCACCAAGAGCGCCATGCCTAAAACAAGCCGAAGGACATACAAACAGCAAGTAAGATTCAGGAATAAGCGCAGCGACTCTGATGATTCCCCATCCACCGTGAGCAGGATTACAATAACAAAGATTATTTTCAAATTTCATTTTTATTGCCCTCGGAGCAGATTGAGATTACTTTATCTGCCAGTTCAAGATAATCATTAGCAATATCCGTATCAGGAAAACACTCGACAACTGTCTTTCCCTGATCTTCAGCCATTTGAACATACTTGCTTCTTCGTATCTTTTTCACTACATGCTGGTCATGTTCTTTGGCAAATCGATCAACAAGAGCTTCTTCGTTTTCCACAAGGCGCTCATTGAGAATAAGACCTCTAACTCTCGCGTATCCTCGTTCTTTAAAATTCTCTACAGCACGACAAATATTATCTGCAGCAAACATAGCCATCATTTCACCTGATGTAACTATGAATATGTGTTCGGCATAACCGTCTCTAATCGGCATTGCAAATCCGCCGCACACGACATCACCTAATACATCATATAAAACAATATCCGGCTTGTAGATTTCGAAGGCTCCGAGTTCCTCCAGCTTTTGAAGAGCTGATATAATTCCAAGGCCTGCACATCCTATCCCAGGGGTCGGTCCGCCTGATTCAACACAAAGAATTCCGTTGTATCCTTCATGAACCAGATCTTCAAGAGTAACATCCTCACCTTTCTCTTTTATCTTTCCCAAAACAGTTGTCATGGATTTCCCGGCCAT
>CADCQX010000377.1 GCA_902803695.1 Oscillospiraceae bacterium | reverse complement strand
GTGTTCAACATGATCTTCGCGTTCATCTTCTACTTCTGCCTGATCACTCTCGCCATCGACTCGCTCTTCTCCATCATCGAAGGTGTATCGACGGCTATCTCCGACAAGTTCCATCTCAACAAGAAAAAGACCACTCTCACGATCTGTATCATCGAAGGTCTTCTCAGTCTGATCTACGTCACAGGCGCAGGCCTTGCGATCCTCGACATTGTCGACTATTTCATCAACAGCTACACGCTCATCCTGACGGGTATCCTCGAGATGGTCGCTGCAGGCTGGTTCTTCAAGACCACCAAGATCCTCGACGAGCTCAACCGCAACACCAAGACATTCAAGATGCCGAAGTGGTGGTTTATCCCGTCTATCAAGTTCATCTCTCCGGTTGTCCTCGCGGGCCTTTTCGTCTGGAACCTCGTGAACCTGATCAGAAGCGGCGGTATCTACGGTGCAGCTGACGGCTATTCGCTCAAGGCAAATATCATCTTCGGCTGGGTCCTCGTGGCGCTCATCCTCTGTTCCGGCCTCATCGTCAAGAGTATTGTCAAATCCAAGGCCGCTTCCGGCTTCAAGGAAGACGACCGCACTTGGGATCAGCTTTCCTGATCAACTTCGAATCCCCTTGGACCAAATTGCATCTTCATGGCAGTTTGGTCCAATTTTTTCTTGGTCTTTTTCCGGCTGCATCCCGAATCTGGTCCAAAACACCCCTCGATTTTTCCCGGCATCTCATATCCCTTTTTTGTTTTTGGCCCATTCTTCTCGAAAACACTTGCCAAGGCCAACAGAAGTTTGTCCAAATCCTTCTGAACAACACAAATGGTCCAATCCGATTGCCGTTCGTATATCGAAAACTACCGTTCATATAAGAAATATATATCTGCATATCCCCGATAAGATATCATCGCCTCAGTAAAGACAAAGGAGACGAGAATTATGGGATATGCAATCAGAACAGAAAAACTTACCAAGAGATACAAGGATAAGGTCGCAGTCGACGGGCTGTCATTAACCGTAAATGAAGGCGAGCTCATCGCACTCCTCGGCGTCAACGGCGCAGGCAAGACCACCACCGTCAAGATGCTCACATGCCTTACAAAACCCACAGAGGGCAAAGCCGAGATCATGGGCCACGACGTGGCGGAGGATTCCGAAGAAGTAAAAAGACTGGTGGGCGTCTCGCCTCAGGATACATCTGTAGCCGAGAACCTGACGGTCAGAGAAAACCTTCAGTTCATGGCTGACATCTATCTTTCGAAGGAAAAGGCGAAGCCTGCAGTAGAGAAGATCATCAAGGCATTCTCACTGGAAGAATTCATCAACAAGAAGGCAAAGCTCCTCTCAGGCGGCTACAAGCGTAAGCTCTCCATCGCCATGGCAGTCATCGGCGAACCGAAGGTCTTATTCCTGGACGAGCCTACACTAGGTCTTGACGTCCTTGCCAGAAGGCAGCTCTGGCGCGAGATCGAAAAGCTCAAAAAGAGCATGACCATAATCCTTACCACTCACTACATGGAAGAAGCACAGTCTCTCGCAGACAGGATCGTCATCATGAACGAAGGTAAGGTGAAGGCTATAGGAACCCTCGAGGAATTGGAGAACATGACAGGCAAAAAAGGCCTGGAGGAAGTCTTCGTAACAATGGCAGAGACAGAGGTTGAAGGAGAATAAAGATGAACAGGACAATAGTATACGCAAAGAGAAATTTCATGGAGACATTCAGGGACCCGTTAAGCTGGATCTTCTGCATCGGCTTTCCGGTCGTAATGCTCATCATCATGTCGGTTGTAAACAGCGCCATCCCGAAGGAAGCAGGAAACACCCTGTTCAGGATCGATAATCTGGCCGGCGGCGTCGCCGTCTTCGGTCAGATGTTCATCATGCTCTTTACGGCCATATCAGTCGCAAAGGACAGAGGCAGCGCTTTCCTGACACGCCTCTATTCTTCACCAATGAAGAGCGTCAATTTCATCGGAGGCTATATCCTTCCCATGATCGTCACGGCGTTCATCCAGGTCATCATCTCATTCGCGGCAGCAGTTATCGTATCACTGGTAGTCGACTACGACCTCAGCATCGGAAGTCTTCTCCTGGCTTCGGTAGCCGTCATGCCTTCAGCTTTGATGTTCTCAGCCATCGGCCTTCTGTTCGGAACCTTCTTCAACGACAAAGCAGCCCCTGGCCTTTGCTCCATCATCATCTCCGTAGGCTCCATGCTCGGAGGCATCTGGTTTGACATCGAGGGCGTGGGCGGCATCATGAAGAAGATCGGCATGTGCCTTCCGTTCATGTACGCCACCAAAGTCGCCCGCTCGACCATTGCCATGGATTTCGGCTTCAAAGCATTCGCACTCCCTTTGATGGTCGTATCATGCTCGGCTGTCATCCTTACCATATTCGCCGGCATCGTATTCGGATTTAAGATGCGCGCAGACCAGAGGTAAATGATATACTCGAACTATGAAGATCCTTACCGAGACCGACAACAAGTACAAGGAGATAGAGCTCCACGTTTGCAACAACGCCCTGACGGACGAAGTCAGGGCTATTGTCGGTGAACTCCACGAGATCTACGACAGCAACATCCCCGGAACGGACTCCAAAGGCAACAGGCATATGCTTCGAAGAAGCGAGATCCTGTCCGCCTATTCCGAAGGCCAGAAAGTCTTCGTCATCACCCATGACGGTACCTATTCTGTCTCTCGAAAACTCTATGAGCTGGAAAAAGACTTAGGCGACACCGACTTCATCAGGATATCCAAATCCGAGATCATAAACATCCGTAAGATCAGGTCCATGGACATGAGCCTTACGGGAACCATAAAACTTGTCATGAAGACAGGCTACAAGACCTACGTATCACGAAGAAACGTAGCCAAGATCAAAGAGAAACTTACTCAGGAGAGATCGGAGGGAAGGATATGAAAGAGTATCTTAAAAAAGGCATAATGAGCTTTGCCATCTCCTCCTTTGCAGGTCTTCTGGTAAACCTCATCATCGACCTTATCGCTAACCTTACGGGACATACCGGTTTTGTTTCAATGTCTGAGGATTACTTAGCCCTTTTCCCGTCTGTTGCTTTGGCTGCCTATGTAAATGTCCTCCTGTACGGAGTCATCGGAGCGACTTTCGCGATGACAACTGTCGTATACGAGATAGAACGCATGGGCTTCATCATCCAGAGCATACTTTATTTCGTTATCACTTCATCCGTTTGCATGGCGATAACCATCTTCCTGTGGCAATTGTATAAATATCCAGCGGCGATCATCTGCACTCTTCTGGGATTTGCCGTTTCTCATGTGCTGATGATAACGAACGAATACAGAAGACTCAGGGCTGACATCAAGGTTATCAATGAAATTTCCGCAGGGCAGGAATAAGTTTTAAAGTTGGATAATAATACAGGAATTATGAATATTTATTAGTTCCTGGGGGTAAATTATCTGTCTCCTACTAGTGTTATAATGTAGAAAAACCAGTAAAGGAGACTTAGGCGATGCCTCCATCAAGACGCAGTTCAAGTTCTCATTCAAGATCATCGAGCTCAAGAAGCTCATCATCACACCGTTCCAGCTCCAGAAGTTCTTCATCAAGAAGCAGCAGCCACAGCAGATCAAGTTATGGCAGCCGCTACGGATCTTCCAGGCACAGCGGCTCGTCTTATAGTTCAACGCCTAGATACGTTAAGCCTCCACAAAGGACGAGAACAAATCAGCCGTCAGGATACAAGGGCGCAGTCGGATCGACTTCGATGTATCGAAGCGTAAGACATGACTACGTTTACTATCCGTCATCATGGTTTGATTCAGCAACGGGCAGAAACTACGAGAGCGGTTACTATGACGAACTCGGTAACCACTACGATCACGTTGTCATCAAGAAGAACAATCAGTACGAGACACGTGCTTCCTGCGATTACTGCGGTACGGAGATCAAGCTTAACTGGACAGAGGGGGCACTTCCTTCCTGCCCAAACTGCGGTGCGCTCCTTAAGGAGATCACGGACAACGCCATCATAGAAGAAGAGATCAAGGATATCCCGCAGTACGCATCCGGTTCTTCTTATTCAGGAAGAAGGAGAAGCCCTATAGGTATCATCATAATTATCGTTATGTTCATGACGATGGGACCGATCATCCTTGCGGGTCTTTTCTCTTCGCTTAGAAATTCGATTCCCGACAATTATGGTATCAGTACATCAGAAAGCGGAGAAGAAGTCGACAGCATCTATGTTGAAGAGATCGGAAGGGAATGTGAATGGAATTCCGAGTACGAGAGCTACTACGACAAGGACAGCGATTGCTACTTCTGCTACTTAGAGGATACGAACGAGTGGCAGTACTGGTACGAGGACATCTCATCCGATTACGGTGATTACGGCTGGATGGAGTACGACTACGGTGACGGTAACTGGTACATCGAGACAAGTAACGGCAACTGGGAGCTGCTT
>CADCQX010000376.1 GCA_902803695.1 Oscillospiraceae bacterium | reverse complement strand
TTCCGGAGATACTCCTTCTACCAGACTTCCGTCAAGGAAGCCGCACTGGCTGATGATCCATGTCGCATAGTTTGCGCACCAATAGACACTCTGCTTGTCATAATGAGCATATTCCTGATTGAAGAAATTATGTCTGCTCTCATGCTCCATGATGCCGAGAGTTGCCTTGGCGAGCTCGATCGACATGTCGTTCTTGTCATAGCCGCTCTTGTCGGCGTTTTCGATAAAGCGAAGGAGTGACAGTCTCTTGGATGCGGTCGTGTTCGCGACGAACGCCTTGACGAATTCGTCGTTGTAGCAGTTGTTTGAATGAAGTTCGGTGATCCTGGCCGTTACCATCAGGTCGACGGCTTCATTGATCAGCCTGGTCTGGCCGGCGCCGTCATGCTGACCTGCCGCGTAGATGCCGGCAAGTCTCGGATAGCCGAAGATGGTCGAGGTGTTGTTGTATATGAAGTCCTCCGGAAAGCCCATGGTCTTCATGCGGCTTACCAGGCTGAGGTAACCCCTGATCTGATTGTCGGTCGCGATGATGTTCCTGGTGGCGAGCATCTCCTTGAAGGAACCGAGCACGATAGGATCCAGGGCGCCGTTGTCGTCAGCCAGGTTCTTGGTAAGAAGGATGAATCTGTCGTTCTCGGTGAACTCTGCTTTGCCTAGCTCGGCGTCGAGCATCTCCATACAGATGGCCTGGTCCTTGCCCGAATACCTTCCGGTCAGAGCGATGTCGTCGAAATAGTGTGACAGGAAGATCAGTTCCAATCTGTCGACGATCCACTCGTGGTCGTGGGTCTTTATCAGGTGATTATAGATGCAGCAGAAGTTGCTGAGATCACTGGTGGTAACGTCCGTGATGCCGTTCTTGTGAAGCAGGATCGTGACCGCTTCCCTGGTGGCCTCATCCTCGTAGCCGCCCGGTCTAACGAGAGCCCTGATTATCTCATACGCATAGACTTTTCTTACCTTTTTTAACGGCTCGAAAACATTCAGCACCGAGACAACGGTAAGGTCATTCACGCTCTCGGACTTGTTAAGAAGGGACTCCAACTGCTCCATTGACTTGAGGGCACCTGACAGGGTCGAAGAGATCGAGCACGCCGACCTGAAGATCTCGAATGAGATCTGGTCCACGTGTCCGTAAAACTTTACGAGATTGGTATTAAGAAGTTCGATCTTCTCCTTGACCCTGGTTACTGAATCGCTGGCCGAATCGGCCGAGTTGCGTGCCAGATCCCTGATCCAGGATATCTCGCCTGAGACGGTTGTATTATCTATCGGTGCAGAATATGATGAACTTCCGATCGTTTCCTTAAGTGAACTGATCTTGGTCAACGTATCATTTCTGCTGCTTTCGTCGTAATCTCTGTTCATGTTTTCCCCATATCAACCTTTGTATTTATTCATCGTTCATTACAAAACCTTCGGAGCAATCCAGGTAGAGGTCTTTCTCAAAGTAGTTCTCCACGACCTGATCTTCATAGCCTGCGATCATTCGCATATTTCTCTCGGTTCCGTCCATCTTGCAGTAACCGCCAATCCTCTCCCAGTCCATGTCATAGGACTTGATGTGGATGCCGTGCTTTTCTTCTGCCTCGGTTCCCTGCTGTCCGCCTACATTTCCTTCTATTGTGTAAACCTTGTTGTTTTCTATATCCACGCCAAGGACCATGCCTACGTGATAGATGTTGATCGCATCCTGCCAATACTCCCTGAATAAGATCAGATCACCGTTACAAGGGGTGTAATCTACTGCTCTGGCGTACTTTTTGTTATCTCGAAATACCGTTCTATACCAGGGAGCATCTGCCCAATAAAAATCCGGGATCGCATTTTCCGGGGTGACCTTCTTTACGATGGAACCGTCAAGAAGACCGCCTTTGCCGATCATCCAACAAACGAACATGGCACACCAGCCGGCACCCTGTTTTGAATCGCCGTTTCCGGCTTTGTATAATTCTCCGAAATAGGTCTCCTGATAATCCGCCCATGGCTCTATATCTTCATAACTGAGGAAATTTCTGGCAAACTTCATCGTGAAGTCCAGCTTTTCATCAAGAGGAACAGACTCTCCCCTGTCCAAACGACCAAAATAGTTAAGAATACTCATCTGCTCACGAAGAGTGGTATTGGAGTACAAAACATCGATGAATCTTTGGGAGATCCTATTATCCATTTCAAGCTGCTTATTGAAGCCGTCTTTCACGAACTCGTTGATGATCGAATTGATCGCAGCCGTTTGCGAGGCGCCGTGCTTGGTGCCGACGTAGTAGATCATCTGAAAGTTGTTGTTCTCATAGAACGAGAGAGCGTTTTCGTACAAAAGCTCGTCGGATATGCCGGCTTTTTTGAAACTTTCCATTGTCTGCAGATAGCCTCTGATATGATCCTCCGACAAAGTGGTGACACCCATTTTCGCGACGAATCTGCGGTATGACTCGAGCACCTTCTTATCGAGCGTGCCGTTCTCGCCTCTGAGACCTTCAACGAGCAGATTGTACTTGAAGCACTGAACGTTCTTTTTTGAGAGGAATTCTTCAAGGTGATTGAGACATATTGTCTGATCAGACCCGGAGTACCTTCCCGTTAAGGCAATGTCGTCGAACCATGGGGATCCGAATATCATCTCCATCCTCTCCATTATCCAGTCCGCGCCGTAGCCCCGGCTCTCAAGATGGCCATAGATGACCAGGAAATTATGAAGGTCGTCGTCGGTCACGTTTCTGATACCACCCTCGTGAAGGTATTCTTTGAGCCAGGAAGCTGCCGTCTTATCAAGGGAACTCGGATTACGCAGTAAAGTCCTGACACGCTCGGCTGCATACTTCACCTTTGCCTTTTTCAGCCTATCGAAAACGGCTGACACCGAACACGGAGTAAGATCATTCAGATCTGTAGAATTCGTGAGTATGGACTCGACTTCCGTCATGGTCTTAAGTGCTTCACTAAGTACCGAAGACAGATTCAGTGCGGAGCGGTAGATCTCCTCCGATACCCCGTCCACGCTGTTATAGTAATTGGTTATCTTGTCGCCTAATATCTGGAGTTTGTCCCTGAGTTCAATCGCTCTCGAAGAAGCAGACGCTGCCGCATTATCCGCGCAGGTCTTTGCATAAGAATTCTCACTGTTACTCAGAATACCGTAATAATTTATCCCATAAGAATTAGGATTGATGTCCTGCCTAATGGAACTTATCTGCTGTCTCAGAGCCTGAACGTATTCGCTGTCATAGTATCTGGTCATGGTTTTGAATCTAATCTATTTCTCTCTTCTTGTATACTATTAGCTTTTTCAGTAATTTCGTAGTTTGTGCAAACCTTTTTTATATAGTTTGCCGATGCATCAAAAATATCGTCTGTCTTCTTTCCCAACAGATCGACCAGGACAAGGCATGAATTGATCTCAGCGAGTGCATCACCTGATCCGCTGATCAGATATTGTGTCTCGTTGTATCCGGCCTTCTTGGAGTTGAAATCATTCGCGTATTCGCCGAGTTTTTTCAGATCGATATTAATTCCCATATTTCTTTCCCGTTAAATGCTGTTCGCGATCCTGTCTTCTTCGGCAAGTATCTCGTTCTTTATTCTGTCCAGAAGAGAATCTACCATGAGCTCTGCACCGCTGATCGTACTTTGGAGATCAGCAAGTTCACTTATCATCATATCGACTGCCATGTGAACGGAACTGTTATCACCTTCACTGAAACAGTCAGAGGATATTCCCTTATAAAGTCCGATAAGAGTATCCAGATTATCATCTATGGTCTTACCCTTATGTGTCGCCAAAGGCTGATAGTTATTTACGGATTCTTCATCAATTGAATTAATCTTTCCCATCTGTCTATCCTCAAGCGTAGTATGAATTGATAGTGTTCAACGCGAAATTATAGTTATCTTCAACCGTTGAGTCAGATACCATCTGCGAAATGGATTCCATTGCCTTTTGTACTATCGGAGAACTTGAATTTACGTTTCTAGAATTATATAGCAGCGATGAAACATCTCTATCATAAGCACCACGACTCGACAAGGTTGCCATCTTTATAGCATCAAGCTGATCATTAAGTTGCTTGCGAAACTCATCCTCTTCAGACATATCATTATCCACCTTTTCACACAAATAACAACATTGCGATAATATCAAAAAAAGCATATTATCGCAATGTTGTATTATAAAATAATTATATTTTTGTATTTCCTCATCAAGGGAGCAGTCAACATCATAACTGAAAATAGATAGACTTTAGCCTGTATTTTGACAAAAGCATATATCAATATCTGTATGGCAAAATGCTGGCTTTAATACATCTGTCCAAATATTCTTCACTACGAGTAAAGCCCAAGATAACTGTCTCTCTGGAAGTACCACCTTCAAGAAGACCCACCCAGTAATTCATTCCACCGGACTCTCCTTCTCGGCCCATAAATGTCAGATATAGGCGGTTTACAAACTCTTTGTTAGAGATGTTTTGATCTTTGAATTCTTTACTGAGGAAGAACTCAAGACCAACCTCTTCACCTGTTATTCTGTGGCTTGACAAAAGAAGCGCCCAATAAGCCATTCCAGGGTAATCCGGATCACGGTTAAGAGCAGTTTTATATAAGTTCTCCGTAAAGTCAGCTACGATAGATGAAGGGCTAACATTAACCTTTGGCATAATGCTCGTTCCTGAACGTATTCCGTAGGTAGCACACATATCAGCCCACTCCTGAGAGTCAACAAAGAAATCAACACAGTCAGCTCTAGAAATCTCCTTGGAAGAGAGCTTTGCCAGCCAATAATTCATTCCTGAATCATCAGGTTCACGGCAGAAGAAAATGTCATATAAGACGCTGACAAACTTCTCGTCTGAATAATTCATAGAAGCAAATTCCGGACTTTTAATAAATTCTTTTGCCGCCTGACCACCTGTTATGGTTTGTGACTTCAAAAGATCATACCAATAGTTGCCACCCTCATTATCTGGAAGTCTATCAAAAGTACATTCGTATAAACGATAAACGAATCTGCTAACGTCTTCTCTAGAAACAATATCGCTAGGAAGATAGTTATATAGCGAATCTTGCGCCGGTTTGGTTGTAGGTGCCGAAGTCGGAATTGCCTTAAAAACAGCAATATAATTTCGATTTGTTCCATCAGCAACAAAAGAATAGGTTTTGCTGGTGGAAACATCTGTAATATCTGAAAAATTATCCTCTTCCTGCCATTTAACAAATTCGTAACCGCTCTTAGGCTCCGCACTTATCTTAACGGTAGAACCTTTTTCTGCACTAAAGGATTGTGTGCATGTACCTCCGTTTGAAGGAGAACAAGATGTCGATATTCGTGCAGTTAGAACAGTAGTATTGATATCATAGCTGATTTCAGATGAACTGGAACTGTAATACCTAAGATATTTATAACTTGTATTCGGATCAGTATATTCAGTTACTCCCTTTAAATACAAATTTTTCACAGTCGAGAGAGCAGAAATATCTAGTGTTTTAATGTTATTGTCGTATATACGTAATGCTGATAATGGCCGATTATAGTTTGTACAAAACTTAATGTTGGTTAACTTGTTTGAGTAACAAGTAAGAGACCCCAGATTCTGAAAGCTACTTACGTCCAATTCTGTAAGTTTATTATTTAGGCACTTCAGAGTTTGTAACGCGGAGAGTTTACTTACATCTAAGGATGTCAACTTGTTACCATTACATATCAATGTCTTGAGATTAGGAAGATTTAAATCCAAAGAGGTTAAATTGTTGGAACTACAATCTATGTATTTGAGATCCTTAAGATAATTTATTCCCGCAAATGAAGATATGTTTTTGTTGGAACAAATGAAAATATCCGCTTTACTGATCTCTGTA
>CADCQX010000375.1 GCA_902803695.1 Oscillospiraceae bacterium | reverse complement strand
CCCCAAGCATGATCGATAAGAAGTTCCGCGTTCTTACCTAAGATCTTATAGAGTACTTCGATAGTCTGATGTTTCAATGAGAATCTCGCGATATCACCCATTGTGTAGATACCGAACTTCTCGATTCTGGAAGCGATGCCGTGACCGACTCTCCAGAAATCAGTTATCGGCGTATGAGACCACAGCGTCTCCTTATATTTCTGCTCATCAAGTTCAGCGATCCTGACTCCGTCTTTGTCAGCAGGGATATGCTTCGCAACGATGTCCATCGCGACCTTACAAAGATACATATTGGTACCGATACCCGCAGTCGCCGTGATACCTGTTGTCTTAAGAACATCCTGGATGAGCATCCTGGCAAAGTCATGAGCGTTAACACCGTATGTCTTAAGATAACCTGTCGCATCAATAAAAACTTCATCAACCGAATATGCGAAGATATCATCAGGTGCAACGTACTTCAGATAGATTCCGTAGATCTGAGCACTGACCTTCATGTAGAGAGACATCTGCGGAGGCGCTACGATATAATCCACCGCCAGAGAAGGATCGGAATTAAGTTCCGAGAATACATGGCTCTTACCGGTGAGTTTTCTTCGCGGAGCTTTCCAACTTCGTTCCCTGTTGATCTGTTCCACTTTCTGAACGACTTCGAACAGTCGTGCACGGCCTCCGATACCGTAGCTTTTGAGTGACGGAGATACGGCAAGACAGATAGTCTTCTCGGTCCTACTGGGATCAGCAACGACAAGGTTGGTATTCAGCGGATCAAGACCTCTTTGGGCGCACTCGACACTGGCATAAAACGATTTAAGATCTATCGCCAAATACGTTCTGTCCATAACTCACCTTTGCTCTTTTATCTTTGGAATTTGCCCTCATCATACCACAAACATTTGTTTGTTTCTAGTGGCTGTGTTGTCCCCATTTTATTGCCTCAAAAGATGAGAAACAGGTAATGTAAAATGAAATGGAAAGATTTTGTCACAAAACGCATTTTCGGATTGTTATATAGAGTAGAAGGGTCGATCGGGGATCACAAACTTCGAAGACGAACGGTCCTTCCAGGAAACGACAAGGAGAGACATAAATGGCATTGCCGTCAAAACAGATTTCATTCATAGAAAAATGTTATGAACTGTACGAACAGAAAATGTTCCGTGTCGCACTGTCTGTATTACATAATGAGACTTACGCCGAAGATGCCGTGCAGGATGCTTTCCTGCAGCTGATAAAGCACAAAGTCCATTTCGACGATCCGGCATCGGATGACTGTAAGCGATACATAATAACAGTTATAAGGAACGCTTCGATCAACATATATAACAAAAGGAAAAATGAGAATCAGATCGTAAGCCTAACTGAAGAACCGGAACAGCTCTGCGGAATCAAAGCCGTTGCGCCTGAAGAAAATGTGGAAGCGGAATTTGAATATCAGCCGCTCATGAACTCTCTTCCTGAGAAATATTACGACGTTGTTTATTGCCTTGTCGTCAAGGATTATTCAATCTCAGAGACTGCCCGCAAACTTGGCATCACTGAAGCTAATGTTCGAAAACGATATGAACGAGCCAAAAAGATGATGCGCAAAAATCCGGGACATATCTTAGAAATTTGATCCGTAACCGGAGGGAATTCTTTTAAGGAGATTACTTATGGAACAAAACTTCAAAGACGACATTTTCGAGCAGGATATAAGTATTGAGGAATTTGATCACATCACTGACGGTGTGGAAGATCATGTTTTCTCTGATAGGTATCTCTCGAGGAAGGAAGCTATCATGAATGACGCAAAAAAGGCAAAGGTAAGCAAGCTAGGAACTAAGGTAGCCGCAGCGGCAGCAGTTGTCGCACTGGCAGCACCTTTCGCAGTTAACGCCGCTACTGGCGGAGAACTTTTCGGTAAGCTCTGGGGCAACAGCGGTAAAGAAACAGTTGAAAGCCACACGGCAGTTATGTTCGAAGAAGGAAAGACAAACGACGACGGAACACCTGTAACTTATGAAGCAGTTCTGCCGAGGATCGAATACGTTGAGGCAGATCCTGAATTAGCAGCAAGACTTGTCGGTGACAAGATGACGACTGAACCAGTAACATGCGCTGTCGGTGACACGACTATAACTGTCGAGTCAGTCGTAAGAGACGGCATCGGAATCGTCGCAGCTTACACTATCGAGAAGGAAGGCGGCGTCGACTGCTTCAACTACAGCCAGCTCGATAACGAATCAAGAGGCGCGTGGTTCAACGAAGATACGACGATCGTATTCGGATTCGAAGAAGGAACCGGAAAGATCTGGGTCGATCTCGAGAACTCCACAGAGGACAAGCTCTACTGCTATGAGTACATGTGTGATAACAGTTTGCTGTATGGCAGCGCTCCGATCACTGATCACGTGACACTTACGACATGCGAATACACGATGAAGGCTTCAGAGATCAACGTTGAATCCAAAGAAGATGCTGCACAGTTCGTCAAGTCAGCTAATAACTACGTGATCCCTGTAGCAGATAAACTTGATACAAAGATGTTCACATCGGATAACGGCTCAATCGAGATCTCCCCTGTCTCCATGGTCTGGGATTCCACAGGAGGCACTGAGATCAAGGGTGAGACATTAAGTTCCGACACATCATTGAAGATCACTTATAACGACGGAACCGAGTATCTTGTTTTCGATGAGAACACAAACAGCACAGGTTACGTATGCGGAACCGACACAGGATTCATCGCATTGTTCAACCGTCTGGTCGATACGGATAACATCGCCAAGATCACAATCAACGGCATGGATTTTTATGCCTGACGCATCTTAAGGGTAATGCATAGATCTATGAAAGGGGGATGTCTCAAAAGTGATTCAACTCACTTGGGACATCCCCATTCTTTTTGCTCTTCTTTTGAATTCCCGTTACTTGTACAGTTCTATAACGGTACGGATGACTGTATATATTTGATGACAAAAGGGAAGGTTTCATTATAGCGCCTTTGAAATCCGGTATTGTCTCCCTATCAGCAGGGAGTATCAACCGGTGTTTCAGGGAAGGGTTTAGCAAAATAAAAAGCAGATTGCCTTCAGTGTGAACCTGCCT